>NZ_JAHBDP010000063.1:0-89323 GCF_019956495.1 Pseudomonas sp. BF-B-26
AGATGTGTATGTATAAGAGACAGGTCGACATCAATGTTGACTGACACTCCGCCTTCGCGAGCAAGCCCGCTCCCACATTAGATCCCCCGCCGCATTCGGGCAGTTTTTTTTTGCCGGCAAATCTTGATATCGATCAATTGCAGATCAGCACTTTGTCCGTAGCCTTCACTGCATGTTGTGGTTTTAAGCTTATTCAAGTCTATATGTAGTGTCTGGAGGCCAAATGCAGAGCACGCTGATCGCAGTAGGATGTAACCGCTTGCACAAACGCGATGGCAGTCAGGTCGCCTTCGATGCCGACAAGATCCGTCAGGCATTGATCGCCGCCGGCAAGGCGACGGGGGAGTACGGCGAGGTTGAGGTTGAAGGCTTGCTCAACGCGGTATTGGCCAGGCTCGAAGGATTGCCAAGGCTGCATGTCGAGCAAATCCAGGACCGTGTTGAGCGGGTGTTGATGGACGCCGGTTTTTTCCTCGCCATGCGCGCCTACATCGTCTACCGCGAACAGCACGGGCGCTTGCGCCGCGACCGCCGAACCATGGTCGAAGTGGCGACATCAATGAACGAATACCTGGACCGTGAAGACTGGCGGGTCCAGGCCAACGCCAATCAGGGTTATTCCCTGGGCGGCCTGGTGTTGAACGTGTCGGGCAAAGTCACCGCCAATTACTGGCTGGACGAGGTGTACAGCGAGGCCATCGGCCAGGCTCACCGCGAGGCGGATTTGCATGTACATGACCTCGACATGCTCGCCGGTTACTGCGCGGGCTGGTCCCTGCGCACCCTGTTGCACGAAGGGCTCAACGGAGTGCCGGGGCGTGTCGAAGCCGGTCCGCCGAAGCACTTGAGCAGTGCCCTGGGGCAGATGGTGAATTTCCTCGGCACCCTGCAAAACGAATGGGCCGGCGCCCAGGCGTTCAGCTCGTTCGACACCTACCTGGCGCCCTATGTGCGCAAGGATCAGCTGAGTTTTCAGGAGGTGCGCCAGGCGATCCAGGAGTTCATCTACAACCTCAACGTCCCCTCGCGCTGGGGCACCCAGACGCCGTTCACCAACCTGACCTTCGACTGGGTCTGCCCGCAGGATTTGCGGGAGCAGATACCCGTCATCGGCGGTGAGGAAATGCCGTTTGCCTATGGCGACCTGCAAGTTGAAATGGAGCTGCTCAACCGCGCCTACATCGAGGTGATGCAGGCCGGCGATGCGAAAGGGCGGGTGTTCACCTTTCCGATCCCCACCTACAACATCACCCACGACTTTCCGTGGGACAGTGAAAACGCCGATCGCCTGTTCGAGATGACTGCGCGGTACGGCCTGCCGTATTTCCAGAACTTCCTCAATTCGGACCTGCAACCCAATCAGGTGCGCTCGATGTGCTGCCGTTTGCAGCTGGATGTGCGCGAGTTGCTCAAACGTGGCGGCGGCTTGTTCGGCTCGGCGGAACAGACCGGATCGCTCGGCGTCGTCACTATTAACTGCGCGCGGCTGGGCTATGTGTTCAAGGGGGATACCAGCGGTTTGCTGCAGCGCCTGGACACGTTGATGGAACTGGCGATGGAAAGCCTGGAGGTCAAGCGCAAGGTGATCCAGCACCACATGGATGCCGGTTTGTACCCGTACACCAAGCGCTACCTCGGAACCCTGCGTAACCATTTCTCGACCATCGGCCTCAACGGCATGCATGAAATGCTGCGCAATTTCACCGGCGACGAGGAGGGCATGCACACCGAGCACGGCCGGCAGTTTGCCTTGAAGATGCTTGATCATGTGCGTGCCACATTGCTGCGATTCCAGGAAGAAACCGGCCACATGTACAACCTGGAAGCGACGCCCGCCGAGGGCACGACCTACCGCTTCGCCAAGGAAGACCTCAAGCGCTACCCCGACATCCTCCAGGCTGGCAGCGCGCAAGCGCCGTATTACACCAACTCCTCGCAACTGCCGGTGGGCTACACCGAAGACCCCTTCGAGGCCCTGGAACTTCAAGACGAGCTGCAATGCAAATACACCGGCGGCACGGTCTTGCACCTGTACATGGCCGAGCGGATTTCCTCGACCGAGGCCTGCAAGCAACTGGTGCGCAAAGCCCTTGGCCGCTTCCGCCTGCCGTACCTGACCGTGACCCCGACGTTCTCCATTTGCCCGGTGCACGGCTATCTGGATGGCGAGCATGAGTTCTGCCCCAAGTGCGACGAGGTCCTGCTGCTGCAAGAGCAGAAGCTCGGCACCGTTCATTGATTTCGATCCACTCAACTGCAAGGAGCTTCACCATGACTGCATCGCAAACATTGCCCCAGGCTCAACGTCAACGCTGCGAAGTCTGGACCCGGGTAATGGGCTATCACCGCCCTGTGTCGGCGTTCAATCCGGGCAAACAGTCGGAGCACCGCGAGCGCGTGCACTTCACTGAAGGCGCGGCACTGGCCGGGCGCCAATGAGTCGAACGCTTCGGGTCGGGGGCATGGTGCCCCTGACCACTATCGACTATCCGGGACAGCTCGCCTGCGTGCTGTTTTGCCAGGGTTGCGCCTGGCGTTGTCGGTACTGCCATAACCCGCAGTTGATCCCGCCTCGTGGCACAGACGAGGTGGATTGGCGGCGGGTGTTGGCGTTTCTGCAACGGCGCCAGGACCTGCTCGATGCGGTGGTGTTCAGCGGTGGTGAGCCGACCTTGCAGGACGGTTTACTCGCCGCCATGGATGAGGTGCGGGCGATGGGATTTCGCATCGGTTTGCACAGCGCCGGGATCAAGCCTGCTGCATTTGCCAAGGCGCTGACCGGGGCCGATTGGGTCGGTTTCGATGTCAAGGCGTTGCCCGAGGATTGCCAGGCGATCACTCGGGTCGAAGGCAGCGGAACCGCCAACTGGCGCAGTCTTGAGCATCTGCTGGCCAGCGGTGTCGACTACGAATGTCGCACCACCGTGCATTGGCATCTGTTCGAGCCGGCGCGACTGCTGATCCTCGCCAAGCGCTTGAGCGAACTCGGCGTCAAGCGCTTCGCCGTGCAGCTGGTTCGCACCGAGCGGATGTTCGATCCGCTGCTGCCGAGTGTTTCGGCACAGGCCTTGCTTCCTGACTTATGGGAAGCCATGCGCGAGTTGTTTCCAGCCTTCGTGTTACGGGGGTAACCAAGGCTGAGGTTTAACGTTTAGCAGGGACATCCACCATTAGGTTTTCAAATGCGCTGCCAATCGGCAGGTATCAAACGGGGAGCATTTGATATGGCCAAATTAACCACAGCACAACGTATCGTCATCGGCTTTGCAATCGCGCCGCTGGCATTGATGGGCATGGCGTTTTACGCGTTGCACGATCTGGCAACGCTCAAGGAGCAGGCGGTAGTAATCGTCAAGCAGGACTGGCCGAAGATCGATCCGATCATGGTCATTGCCACCGGTGTGCGCGATAACGCCAGGAACACCCGGGATTTACTGATCGATAAAGACAATCAGCAAGTGCAGCAGTCAATCGACGCCACCAAGAAACGGATCACCCAGGCACTGGAAACACTTGAGCCGTTGTTCTATTTGCCAGAGGGCAAAAGCGCTTATGCCGCGTTGAAAAAGAATCGCGAAGCCTACGTTGCCGCGTTCACTCAAGTGCAGGTGTTGATCCGGCAAGGGGCCTTCGATGACGCCATGGCACAGCTGAAGCAAAAGGTTGTGCCGGCCGAACGCGAGGTTTATGGCAGCCTGGATCAGTTGATGGCGCTGCAAGGCAAAATATTCGCCGACCGGGAGCAGTCGGCGCAGGCACTGTACAGCGATGCCCGGCGCAATATGCTCGGGTTGTTTTTGTTCTGTGTGGCGCTGGTCATTGCCGCCGCCGTGATCGTCACGCGCAGTGTGACCCGGCCATTGGGCGGCGAGCCGGACGATGCCGCACGGTTTTTGAGTCAGATCGCTCAGGGCGACCTGACGATTCAGGTGCCCGTGAGCTCAAGTGCCGGTGGCAGCGTGATGATGAACATGCACCAGATGCAGCAAAGTCTGAATGCCATGGTCAAGCACATCGCGACTTCGGTGGACCAGGTCGCCAGTTCCTCCGAAGAGCTGAGTGCGGTCAGCAGCCAGACCAGCAGCAACCTGCAATTGCAGGGGCTGGAGATCGAGCAGGCAGCCACCGCAGTGAACCAGATGACAGCTGCGGTCGATGAAGTGGCGCGCAATGCGGTCAGCACCTCCGAGGCCTCGCGGCAGTCCGAGCAAACCGCACAGCGCGGGCGTGAACAGGTTCAGGAAACCGTGGTTTCAATCGGCGCACTGGCCGATGGCGTCATCGACACCTCACAGCGCATCGAGCAACTGGCGGGCCGGGTGCAGGACATCAGCAAGGTGCTGGAGGTGATTCGCAGCATCGCCGAGCAGACCAATTTGCTGGCCCTCAACGCGGCCATTGAAGCGGCCCGTGCCGGAGATGCCGGACGCGGTTTTGCCGTGGTCGCCGATGAAGTGCGCGCCCTGGCCCATCGCACGCAAGAGTCCACCCAGGAAATCGAGCAGATGATTGGCAACATTCGTCTTGATACCGGCCATGCAGTGACGGCCATGCAAAGCAGCAGCAACCTGGTTCGAGCCACCCTGGAAGTGGCGCAACGCTCGGGGGATGCATTGGACGAAATCACTCGGTCGATCTCGCAGATCAACGAGCGCAACATGATGATTGCCAGTGCCACGGAAGAGCAGGCATTGGTGGCGCGGGAGGTGGATCGCAATCTGATGGGCATTCGCAACTTGTCCGAGCAGGTCTTGCTGGGTGCCCAACATACTCACACTGCGGGCCACGATTTGGCGCAGATGGCCGGGGTGCTGCACCAGACAGTGGCGCGTTTTAAGGTCTAGTTGATCCGGTGGGTGGTTGTGTCGGGGGCTCAGTTCCAGCCCCAGAATAGCAACCACCAGCCGAACCCCACCAAGCCGATGGCGAGTAACAGGCAAGTGCTGCCAGCGCAGCGGCGAACCCGGGAAATGCCTTCGCGATCCAGCCGTTTCCATCCCAGCAACAGGCTCCAGCCCATCGCGGCCAGTAACAAACAGGCCCTGGCCGGTTGTACCCACTCCAGCAACAGCCCTTCATAGCGCAGCAATTTCACCGTTGTGGCCGACAACCCGAGAAACAATCCCGCACCACCCAAGGGCGTGAGTGTCAGCGCCAGGGGCCAATACAGTGCAGGATCTTGCGCCAGTCGAGCCGTCAGTCGCAGAAGAATCATCAGCGCCGTGCCTAACACCATCGAACTCAAACCCAGATAAACGACGATGCTGAAACCGTCGAGCCAGCTGAAGCTGTCGTTGAGCTGCGGGTAATGGGTGAGCAGCCACCAGGGTGCGTTGTCCTGCAGGGCCCAGAGTTGGTCGTGCTCGATTAGCCATTGGGCGAGGGTTTGTTTGAGGGCGACGAACCATGGGCTGACCGTCCACTGAAACGCGCCCATGGCCAGGCCGATCACGCCGAACAGCAATAAGCGCGCGTCCCACGGTGACAGCGTCTGCGCCGTTGCGTGAAGAACCTCTTGGTTGCTGGAGCGAGCGATCAGCTGAACAGCGCCGCGTTGTCCGCTGCAGCGTCCGCAGGCATGACAGTCACTCGCGCCTTGCATGCGACGGATATCGAGCAAGGGTGCGCAGTTGGGCGGCAGCAGGCGCGGTGCGGCGTTGTCCATCCAGCGTTGTTCGTCGACTTGAAAATGCACGGGAGCCAGGCGAGCGAGCAGGGCGAAGACGCCGCTGACCGGGCACAGGTAACGGCACCAGACGCGTTTGCCCCGGGCGAACATCAACCCGACGACGACCGCGGCGACGGTCGAGCCACCCAGAATCAACAACGCCGCCTGGGCGTAGTCGTAGACGCTGATCAACTGGCCGTAGAGGGTCGTCAGGCAGAACGCCAGGGTTGGCCAGCCGCCCCAGCGCAACCAGCGCGGCACACCCAAACCTTTGCCGTAATGGCTGGCCCATTCGCTGAGTGAGCCTTCCGGACAGAGAACGCCACACCAGAGTCGTCCGAACAGCACAATCGACAGCAGCACGAACGGCCACCAGATCCCCCAAAACAAAAACTGCGCGAACAGGGTCAGGTTATCGAGCATCCGTACCTGGCTGTCCGGCAGCGGCAACACCGCCGGTACCACCAACAGCAACGCGTAGAACAGTACAACGGCCCATTGCACGGCACGAATGACACGTGCATGGCGACGCATGCCGTCGCCCAGGCGTTGGAGTAAACGATTGTGGCGACTCAGCTCAGGCATGGGACTTTTTCCGCAGCGCGTTGACGCAGCCAACCGCCGACGGCCAGCCAATAACCGGCTAGCACCAGTAACGTCATGCCGCTGGGCGTCGCGCGATAACCGGCAAAACCGGCAAGGAAACCACCCAATCCATGGCTGTCGCTGAGTAATGCGCTGCTGTCCCAAAGCGCATCGCCAACGAGGCTGTACATCACTTCCGGCAAATCCATGGCAAGTAATTGACCGCCGATTCGCTCGGTGCCGCTGACTAGCAATGCCGCGCCGAGCACCAGCAAAACAGCTTCGCTGATAGCAAAGAATCGCTGCCACGAAATGAACCGGCGACTGCTGTTCAGCAGGGCAATGGTCAGCGCAGACAGCACCAGCCCCATTGCGCCGCCGGTGGCAAACAAACCGAGCTGCGGACCCCGTAACTGAGCGCCAGCGCCATAGAGAAAGACCACCGTTTCACTGCCTTCGCGGCTGACGGCGAGCATGGCCAGGAGTAACAGACCTGCGCCACCTTGCCGGGCCAGGTGGCTATCGGCGTGTCGTTGCAAATCGTGCTTGAGCGTGCGCCCGTGGTGGTGCATCCAGCCGACCATTTGCACGATCAGCAGGCTCGCCACCAGCGCGAGTGCGGCCTGGAACCATTCACTGGCTGAGCCGCTCATGGCCTCACCGGCAAACAGAATCAACACCGCCAGCAGGCCCGAGAGCATCAGCCCCAGCACGACGCCTGCCCACAAGTACTTCGCCAGTCGATCTCCCTGAGGCTGCCGGTTGACCCAGGCCTGGAGAATGCCGATCACCAGCAGCGCCTCAACGCTTTCGCGCCAGACAATGAACATTGATTGATTCATGAAAACTCCGTGTTTGAACGGGTTATTTCGCGAGGATGCCGCCCTCGGGCAGTTGCGGATTGAACTCGTCGAAGAAGGGGTAGTGGCCGGGCCTGAGGGGGTGAATGACCACGAAGGTTGTCACGCCCGGCGACAGTACTTTTTCAACCCGCAATGGCGTGCTCTCGAATTCGGCTGGGCCTTGACCGATATTTTTCAGGATGACCTTGAAGCGCTGACCGGCCGGAACCTCCAGCAAGGCAGGGGAGAAGTGGCCATCGCGCAGGCTCAGCTCATAGCTGGGTAACTCGGCATAAGCCGTCAACGGCGCAACTGCTCCGGCAAGCAACAGCCAGGCAATCTGCAGGCGCTTCATTCAATAGCCGCCTTTTTTACCGATACCGGCGTAGATGAACTCGTAATGCAATTCGCAGCGTTCAAACCAGGGGGCTACGCCGGTTTCCTTATCGGTATGGCGACCAAGGGAACCATGACCGCCGGGCGGCAGGACGGTAAAGGTCAGCTGATATTTGCCGGGACCGAGCAGCTTTACATTGTCGCCATAGTGCGGGCCGTCATTGGCGACCATGGCGTGGAAATCACCTTTGAGTTCGTTCTCGTTGCCCTGTTTTTTCAGGTTGAACGAGACATTGAGGTAAGGCACGAAACTGCCTTCCTGAAAGCCCTGTCGATTGTCCGCCGTGGCACGAATGTCGGCTTCCAGATGCACATCGGAATCCGCGGTGGCCCGCATCATTCCGGCAGGTGCCATCTCAATCGGCTGCAAATACACCGCCCCGACTTCCAGCCCCGGACACAGTTGGGGTTCCCCGATTGGGTATTCCTTGGCCTGAGCCAACGGTGTGAGCAAGAGCAGGGCGAGTGACAGCGAAAAGGTCGTACGCATGATGTCTTCCTGGGCACTAACGAGTAAGAACCCGAGTGTAGGAAGCTTTCCTGCGAATAATAATGATTGTTATCAAGTTTTCAGCGATTAAGCCTATGACTGGGAGCGCTTTCGAAATCGCTCGGCGCGGTCGACGCAATCGTTCATCTGCGCAGCCGCGTGAATCGTCAAAGGATGCTGGGTGAAACCGGGCCGGGGTGAAATGTAGTCGGCCATTTCGCGGGCGATGGCTAACTGTTGATCCGAACCTTGCGTCAGTAACGCGATGACCAGGTTTTCCAGGGCAATCACCCGGACACGAAGGTGGACCAGTTCTGCATTGGTCAATTCGGGGGGAGAGGAAAATGCTTCTGCATCGAGTGATTTTTCCGCGACTTCATCATCCCAGGTCGACAATCGAACAGGGCTCTGTTCTCCGGCAGGTGTTTTTTTACCAGGCATAAGAAGCATCTCCAGGTGTTTTTATGTGGCTGCCCAAGGGCCGGAAAAGCGCTATGACGTAACCGATTTCCCGGCAGAGCAAAGCTTAGCCGTACCTTGATCCGTATCAAGGTCACCTTTGCGCGAGGGATGTAGGTTGGAGGCACATCCTAGCGACAAACCGGGGATCGACATGGCCAAGAATTTTCCCATCAGCCCCAAGCATCCCGAGCGCATTTGCTGGGGCTGCGACAGATACTGTCCAGCCAACTCCCTGGCGTGCGGCAATGGCTCCGACAGGACAATGCATCCAGCCGAAATGATCGGAGACGATTGGTATCTGCATGGCGACTGGGGTATTGATCCGTTGATCGCGGTAAAAGACGTGACGGACGATCCCGGCCTAAAGGGCTGAGCACCCCTTTAAACATAGAAACCACCTGACGGAATTTTTTTTGAAATCAAGGGGTTGCCAGCCTCGGGAAATCAGTACATAATTCACGCCATCGAAAGCACTGACCGCTGAAAAAGCTCAATGTTTTCAAGGAGTTAGATCACGAATCTTGCTCCAAGTTTGTACGCGTTTGGTGTTGTGCTACATGACATCAGATGTTTGAGGCCGAGTAGCAAAATGGTTATGCAGTGGATTGCAAATCCACCTACGCCGGTTCGATTCCGACCTCGGCCTCCACTTTAAACGAGCTCCGTAGATCTATGATTTACGGAGCTTTTTTATTTGCACTGTCCTGCAAGATTTAGTCTTGAAAAGGCCAGTCGCAAACTTGCTTCACCGGAGCGGGATGTATATATTTCCCCCTCTGCTGCACAGGCGTCAGAACTGCCAGATCGTTATTTGACGGTCTTCAGACTGCTTCACCGCGCTACCGCCCGAATGGCGAAACTGGTAGACGCATGGGACTTAAAATCCCCCGCTCGTAAGGGCGTGCCGGTTCGATTCCGGCTTCGGGCACCATCTAAAATCAAGGGTTTGCGGGCGAAAGCTGATGCAAACCCTTGTTTGTTTCTGGTCCGCTATTTTAGAGTTGGTCCGCAATTCACTTAGTTGGTGAGACTTTCTTGCCCTTGCGGTTGCGGATGTACTGCTCCGTCATAACAACGGTGGTATGCCCAAGTTGATCCTTGGCCTGCATGATGTCGCCACTGGATTCTGCTTTGTCCGTACCGGCCTTTGCGCGCAAATCACGCAATTGGAACTCCGGCTTGGATACTCCCGCGGCCTCCCTGGCCATGTCAAAACGCCTGCGCAACATCGCCACCGTCATCGGTGCGCCATCTTCTGACACGATCAGCCGCGTCGAGCGGACCTTGTGCCCGGACTTTCGGGACATGATTCGATCAATTAAAACCTTGAGTTCACCGGTAACCTCGATTCGCCGCTTGGCCTTTGTTTTTCCCTGAAGCACCCAAATTTGGCCGTCGCGGACATCCCGCTCGTCCATCAGTCGAGTGTCGGTCACTCGCTGTCCGGTCAAATAGGCAAGGTCCATGGCGTCTTGAAGGCCGATATCGGCTTTGTCGTGAACGCGCTTGAACAGTTCATCCTCGACGTATGTGTCCCGCCCGGTCTCTTTATTGCCCTTGATTCCAGCGCAGGGGTTGGCCAGAGACGTGTAGCCCTTGTCCCTGGCGTAGTTCCAAATTGCGCTGAGCAGTGCCTTTTCACGATTCGCCCTGACCGGAGCCGCCTTCCGCCAGGTGAGGTACTGCCTTACATGAAGCGGCTCGATCGTTTCCAGTGGCGCCGGCGGATCATCGAAGAACGCAATCAGGTTCTTCATTTCCCGTTTGTTGTCTAACTGGGTGGCTTTGCCTTTGGTGGGGACGATGTCGACCATGTACTTTTCGGCGACGTAACGGAAGGTGATCACCTTGGCGACCAAGTCGGTCGCGGTCCGATCACGCTCAAACTTTGCGTACTCCATGATCGCCAAGCCATAGTCGCTGCCCAGCGGAATCTCTTTGCGGTCCTTTCCGCCAGTGTCGTAGTAGTAGAAAACCCGGCCGCTGGCTTTCTTGCGCTCTCGCAGCCGGGCTATAGAACCGGGTTTACTTGGTCGTCTTCCCATTTCAGCTTGCCTTGCGTGATTTCCATGCGGGTTTTTCTGGCTCGAACATGCCGACGGCGGTTACGGCCATCACAGTCACGCTTGGCCAACCATTCATCTTGATGGTGTGCCTGACTCCGTTCCTCTTGAGGTTCAGGATCTGTCCTGCTTTGGTGCGCGCGCCGGTCAGCTCGCAAACCTCTTCATGCGATAAAAATTGAATGCTCATGAGCTGTCCATGCCGCGCGTGGCGGCAGAAGGTGGTTATTGGTTGGCTTTGGCCAGGACGGCGTCTGTGATCTTCATCGCGGCCTGGGCATCGTTCACATAGGCTGGGTCGAACCCGCCGCACAGGTGGATGGTTGCTTGGCAAGCGCGAAGGTTCTCGCGGGTGAGCTTCAGCGCCGCGACCAACTCTTCAGTCAGCGCACGCTCTTCACGGCCTACGTCCCAGAAGCGCTGGCCCCAGTGACCAACCGGCGGCGGGTTACGGTTCTGCGCGCCGAAGGCCATCGCCCCAACAATCGAATCGCAGAGGTCGCGCTTGTAGGCGTTGTCGCCGTCAATGCTCAGGCCGCGTCGGCGCAACGTGGAAAGCACCTCGTTGAGGTCCAACCCCTTATCCTGCAGGACGATGTCGAGTTTTGGCTTTTCGGGGGTGTAGATGGCCAGGCAGATTTTGGCGCCGGGCGGCAGGCTGGTGCTGATCTGCTCCAGTGCATGGCTGGCTGTTTCGTGGAAGCGGTTTAATGCGGACATAGGGAATCCTCGCCCGCTGTTCACCGGCAGGCTGTGAGTTGTCAATTATGGGTTTGCAGCTGGATGATTTTTGCGGGGACGCAGACGCTGCATTTTCTAGATGCCTGAGGCGTGAAGTTTCTCCGAGCTAAGATAGGAGTTCTAACTTTTGAGGTGTTTATGAAACAACTGCTTACGCTCGCATCACTGATCACTGGAATGCTGTCCGCGTTCTTTTGGGTTATGTCCGCTTTCGCCAAAGTCCAAGCTCCCGAGGAGAGGAGGTCGGCTGGCAACATGACGTATCGAGATGGTTCGATCATCTTCGGCGGAAACGACTTGGCGGCGACGCTGAAGCGGCAGTCGCTTTGGAATAGCTGGGCTGCCGGCGCGGCAGCGGCAACCGCGATGCTTCAGGTAGCAGCAACTGCGGTGCCAGATGGCATCTAAAGAGCCATTTCTACTTGGCTTTCACGCTGCCAGATCGGAGCACTATTGTGTGCTTCGATCCGGTCGGCAATGACGTTGGCGCGCTGGCCTGCGGTGGGCGGTGCGTACATTCCGAACCGGCTGATGCTGCCGCCGTTCACTGCGGCGTTCGTGGAGTCAGCGGAGGCGAAGGGGAGGTGCTGGAAGATCGCGGGGTCGAGCATGCGCAATCCGTGGAGCCGGCATGCTGGGCGACCCTGGTCGTCGCAGATTGCGTCCATTGCTGAACTGATCCGTTTCCACCAAGCTGGTGTGCCCGGGCTTGCCCACTGACCGGAACTGCCGATGGCCACCGTTGGCCAGGTGACAGCCAGGCGTGCGAGTCGCTCAAGTGATTCATGCAGATGCCAGACCGGTACACCGCGCAATTCAATCGGCCAGGCTGCCAGAAGCGCATCGTTCGCTGCCTCATCACCATCAATCACGTCAGGGATCAGCGCCCAGTCGAAGCCCGGGTGCCGGTACCACTGCTCTACCCAGCGTGTGTACCCGTCAACATCCAGCGTGCCGCCTTTCTTCCAGACTGAAAACGCACCGTTGTCGAAGACGAACGATTGGCAAACATCGGCGACGATGCCCATGTCGTCCTGGCGCGGGAACGGCACCAGCGCATGCCGGCCGGCGAGGAATCGGGCTCCGTCCTGCCGAGTTCCGCCGATTGGCGTGCCGTGATAAGCGATCATCCGCTGAGCCTCACTGTTTCGATCTCGACGCCCTGGTGCGTCGCAATGATTGTTTGATCGCCGCCGATGTCCTCGGCCAGGCGGTCGGCGATCTGTTCGTGCCAGCCTTTCTGGATCACAGCCGTCGCGGCCTTGATGCGCTCGACGCGGATCATCATCGTCGACCGAACTTCCAGTTGGTAAATGATCAGTTCGCCGTCGGATGGGCAGACGGCCGCGAAGGTGTGTCGGTAGATATTCATCACCGCGGCCCCTTGTAGCAGTACACGTAGGTGAACCAGGCGAGGGCGATCATGGCGTCACCTGCTTGAACTCGACGACCCAGACCCAAGGGTTTGCGTCCCAGTTGCCGCCGGTGGATTCCCACAACTCCCGCCATGCCGCCGGATACCAGTCGCGGTAGTTCGGCGAAACGTCATCACTGGCGAGTTCTGGCGGGCACTCAAGCCCTTCTGCGCGGATATCGCTGCGGCTGATGTCCTGCAACCGCTCGACACGGACGGCGGTGATTTCAAGCAGGATGCGGCAGGCGACTCGGGGCATGTGGATCGAAGGGCAGGATCGGCGTGAATACCACCACTCCAAATTGGAGGGGGCGCCGTCGGCGGTATAAGTCGCGGTCGAGATGCTGCCGCGGCAATCCTCGGCGGTTGTCTCACGCACCCAAAGTCGTTCACCGGGTTTGCCGTAGGGGCAGAGCGCGAACTCGGCCAGCTCCTTGGCGCACTCCGCCTCCGTCGACCCAAAAACACAGAACCCGTAGCGTGGGTCGCGCTGGGCGATTGCACTCCAGCGATGTCTGCCTTCTTCAGCGGGATCCTCCGTCGGAATCTGCCCACCTTTCACCGGCCGCCGCGTGACCGTCTTCCGGCCTTCCAGGATGGCGCGCACCATCGGGGCCGAGAACAAGATTGGCCGTTCCTTGATTTCAGGCATGACTGTTCCTTTGCCGCTATAGCGGCTGACTTTGAATAGATGACGAGTGGGGCTGGTGAGACGTTTTGCTTCTGGTCGGATCTCTAATCTAGGAAGCAGCAAATTATGGAGTTGCCTCTTTAGGGGGATTACGGTGCCCCAAAATAGCTTTCGGCTAGAGGCAGCAATTGGACAAAATGGTGGTATTGACTAGCATTGTTAGGACTTCTACAGAATTGGGTGTGTTGATCTCGATCTGTAGGGGGGGGCATGTTTTTTATGGGTGGTTTTCGCGCTCGATACGAAAGATCCCCGGTAAAATAAAGGCCTTAAAGAGTGTTGTTAAATGTTGTGTTGTGGGTGCCTAGTCTTGTGCTGGGCTTGGAGATGAGGTATGAAACTTCGTTTATTAAGGGTTGTGTTTTTCGCGTTTTATTTCTATGCGGTATTGTTTGTGCTTTTTGAGTCTTTATTGATATTTACAGACGCGGATGAACGAGGCTTTTATGATCGCGTAAACGCTGCAATGCCAGTAGGAACTTATAGAACCCAAAATCCGGAGGTGGATGAAGTATATGGCATAATTCTTAGGAGCTACGCTAAGGGTGAGTCGCCGAGATTTGTGCTTTTGAATGTGAGGCTTCTTGAAGTGCTGTACTATATGTTGATTCCATTTTCCTTGATAATAATGTTGCAGTATATATTGGTTGGAAGGTTTAATATGTTTTATTCGCTAAGGCGTAATAATAAGGTTTAAGGTTTTGTATGGTTTGATACACTATTTTTAAACTCACGATACACAGTGAGAATGCCGAGCCACTATGTGAAGCGGCCGTCGCTAACTGAGTGGCGATGGGTAGTAATTGAGTGAAAGCCTGGGAAGTTCAGATCGGTATGCCGGGTCATTGGCCCGCTGAGGTAGATGCGCTTCATGCGGCCTCCAGCATTGCTTCGATAATTCGTTGTCCAGCCAGCGGCGGTACCGCGTTGCCGGCCATGTGCATGGTTTGTCGATGATTGTCCGGACGCTTCGTGTCGACCGGGAACGACATGGCGGCAAGAGCCTCATTCGCCGAGAGCATTCGCATCTCATCGCCGCGCACCAGAGCCCACCGGTCAAGCGTGGTGATGGTCCCGATCGGGCGCTCCAAACTGCGGCCAGTCAGGCCCGAGCCGGATCCGTAGTAGGGCATGATGAATCGATCACCGAAGCGTTCGCGGCCATTCTTCACGCGGAGCAGAGTCGACTCGGCTCGGCCAGGCTTCACTACTTGGCTCCACTTGCCAGCGTCGAAGTCGATGAAGGATGAGGCCGGGACATGCCTGCGCTGGTGCAACTGCAGGTTGAGCGGTGCCTTGCTTCGGGTGCAAACCAGAAACAGGCGCACCCTGTGCTGGGGCACCCCGAGATCTGCGCAATCAACGACATGCGGCGCGATCATGTAGCCGAGTGCCGACATCGCCTGCGACCAAGCGGGGTACAAAGCCCAGTCCGTGAACTCTTCGACATTCTCGACGAGCACCACTTCCGGTCGGTGGAACTCGGCAGCCGACACGACAGCCCATGCTGTGGACCGTGACGCATCATGCTGCGCGTTTCCGGACTGCTTGCCGCGGGCTTTCGAATGTCCCTGGCAGCACGGCGAGGCCAGCATGATGTCGTGGGCTGGAACCTTCGACCAATCCGCCTGGTGCAGGTCTTGGCAGATGTGAATCGCGTCCGGATGGTTGGCGCTGTGCCACTCGACCGCAACGGGCCAGTGGTTAGCGGCCCAAAGAATTTCTACTCCGGCGCTGCGGGCACCGGTCGACCATCCGCCGAGACCGGCGAACAAATCGATTGCTGTAGGCATGGGGCGTCCTATGCCGGGTCATGCCCGGGCGGTGGAAGGTGGTGAGGGATCGGCTACAGTTGAATGGTCATTCACAAGGAGGATGCAAAATGACCTGCTTAATTTGCGGCGCGGATGCTGAAACTGTTCAGCCTATTGGCGACTTTCATGAAAGAAACTGTGCGGATGGTTGTGGTCGTTATCGAGTGGCTGACACTCTGTTTGTGACCATGAATAACAAAGGCCAGAAGTTCGATGTGCAGAAAACACGGCAGTGGCTGGCTGTGAACCGAGTTGCCGATCCAGTTCCAAAAATCACGACATCAACAGCTATCTACGCCTGAATATGCGGCGGCTGTTCAATCGCCGCAGAAACAGTCGATGTCTTCGGCGAGATAATCGAAATCGAAGTCGGTCTGCCGGGATCGTTGCTCGGCGGACCAGCCCATCGTGTTGTAGTCAGCTCGATCCTGCCTGAATACTTGGCCGAATCGCTCTTCAGTGCCTGACCACCAGATAACCCGCGACGGGTCTTCCATGATGGTCTTGATCAGCTTTCCTTCGTTCTTCTTCCAGCACAGGTCGCAGTTCCCGAAATCAGAATCCATGCCGAGGTCGAAGGGCTGGGCTGACCAAAACGCGGCCACGTCTTCCTTCGTGATACCGGCCGTGTAAGACGGGCAAAGGTTGTCCCAGCGGGTGCCGCCTCGATCATTGGCGGCCATCATGCGGTGATAACGCTTCGGCTCGTCGTAGCGGATCCCGACGACGCTATCCCACTCGGTGTATCCCAGTGCGCGCATGTGCTTCTCGCCAATCTTCACCTTCAGGTAAGCGGTGCACATGTTGTTCGAGAAGTTTGGCAACACCGGCGCCAGGTTCTTTTCTGCTTTTCGATACGCGGCGTAATACTCGAGCATCATTGTGAACGGCTCGCCGTTGCGGCTAGCGGTTTCGAAGTCGACTAGGCGATACCAGGGAGCGTCATCCGGCTGGCCGTACACACGACACCACTCCATCCAGACAACCACGATGTTCCAGCGCTTCGCCATCTGATCGACGAACACCAATGTTTCCTCCCGCTCCTTGCCGGTGTTCTGGAAGAACAAGTGCACGTCCGGCGGCAAAGTACCGCCATGCGCTTCGAGGATTTTGTAGACCATGTGCCCGCTCGTGCGGCCACCACTGATGCCGATCTGGGCCGGGCCCGTGATCAGGTAGGGATTCATAACTGCTCCAGACAGCCGATTGCCTCGCCGGCTGGCGTGATTCGTTGAAGTGGGGTATTTGTTCTGCTCAATCAGAGCGAATGCGGGGCTGCATGGAAAAGGTCGAGTTGTGCCCTTACGAGAAGGCAGTGCTCCGCTCAAGGACGCCCTTCATCATTTATGCGTCGCTGGCAATCGCCGCGCCAATTGCCGCAATTGCGATTTGTTACGGACTTGATAAGCCAAGTATGTGGATAGCCAGAAGCGGGGCGATCATGTCCGGGCTATCGTTTTTGGCTGGCTTGAAAGCAAGAGATATGGCCGATGTCTTCAATGACGAATCTTTCGCTGGGAACTCATTCGGCATAGCGAGGAACAAGTACGGATCTCAGATTTCGCGTTTCGTGAAGCTCTCAACCGCACTGGTGATTATCGGAACCGCTGTTTGGGGTTTTGGTGATGAGCTGCCAATCGGATTTAGCTCGGCGCAATAGGTGAGGGTGAGTTAGCCGGTAATGCGTTCGCCAATCACCTTGGTCGTGAACGTCACTGAATACTCGGTGGTCAATTCGAATTGGCCGCCGCATGTATCGCACTCCATGTTCTTGTCGCCATAGTCCTCCGACTCAATGTGGATGACTGTGGCGCAGTGCGGGCACTTACACTCGTCTTGGCAGCGATAATCCCACTCGTCGTATTCGCCCTCGGCGACCTTTGCCAGCGCCGCGGCTTTGGCCTGGGCATCTTCCGCATCTTGGCAGGGTTTGCAGGTCCAGCCATCAGGGTGCCCCCATGGCGTTTCTGTCAGCTTTGACCGGTGAATGCTGCACAGCCGGCAAACGTCGTGCTTATCGCAAACGCTGTAGCTCCATTGTTCGCCTGTGCCGTTGCACTTCGCGCAGCCAGAAACCCAGTACCAGGCGCCGTCGATACGCTCGGCGTACAGACCTACCTCGGGTGGGGCCAGGCGCACTTCGGGACGCCCGTTGTGATGTGGCTTGCCGTGCAACGCGTGATTCCAGATGTTGGTGCTGCCAGAGCGCAGGCGCTCCGTCCATTCGCCGGAGATTTCCGGAATCAGGATCTTCGTGTTCTTGTCCACGGTGTATCTCCAGTCAGGCGCCTGCCTCGTCAGCTGGCGTGAAGTGTGTTTGTGGGCTATTGCTTAGTGGCCCTATTTTTGAGCCAAGGAGATGCAAGATGCCTGTCGAGCGATTGTTATCGGGACTTAACCTCCCAGCCGTAAGCGCTGAAAGGAAAGCAATTTGGAATATGAGTATCGATAATCCGGAGGAGACTAGATATAGAAAAACTAGTGATCTTATTGATTTGCTGGAAGAGTTGTGTGATTACGTAAATGACAATTCGTTAAAAGTTTCAACTGATCCCGATGGAGCCAAGGAAGCATTTAAACTTTTTTATCGGGTTAGTTTTAGCTCTGATTATCATAAAGCGGGCGCTGTCACGGCCGAGAAGCTATATCTCGAGGCTGCTAGCAAAGGCTATCCATTGATGATTAATAGTGTTCGCGAAAAATTACATGTAGTTATCGGAGAGTATGTGTCTCTGACATATTCGTCTCTTTTGACATTGACTGGGACGTTGCTTCCATGAAATTACGTTTCGTTGTGCCTGACGCCTAGGCATTAGAAGCAAAGTTATTCGGAAATGCACATTACCGACTAGATGGATATGCGCTGCCACTTGTCAAGGTATGGGGCGATTTCGTTGCAGTAAGAGGAGATAGCTGAATCTCCAATGCAGGCGCCGCC
This sequence comes from Pseudomonas sp. BF-B-26, assembly GCF_019956495.1. Taxonomy (NCBI): domain Bacteria; kingdom Pseudomonadati; phylum Pseudomonadota; class Gammaproteobacteria; order Pseudomonadales; family Pseudomonadaceae; genus Pseudomonas; species Pseudomonas sp. BF-B-26. The sequence goes on from NZ_JAHBDP010000063.1 coordinate 18,105, forward strand.
CTCCGTGACCGGTGGTGGCAATTTGGTTTGGGTTGGGGTATTTGTGTTCGGCCCGGCATGGAGCCGGTAAGGAGCGAAAGATGTCAGCTACAGCGGAAATGCTTTTCAACCTTCAAAAGTTTCAACTGCTTACCCTTTTTACAAGCGAATCTGCGACCAAGAACATCACGCCGGCGTATGCATACGCTTGGGATAACGGCGTTTATCCCTACGGTAATGATTCCGCTCCGTGGCATGAGCCGTACAAGGAATATTTCCCCGTCGGTGAAGAGCAAATCGCTGAGCTGGCAAAACTTCTCGACGACAAGTGGCTGAAGAAAGAAAAGATTTCCTTTTATCAGCTTGAGGATCACTACGGCATTCATGGAACAGGTCATCCTGGTGCAGAGTGGGACCGAGGCTCTCTGATCAGCGCGTGCCATTATTTCTATCTGCTGGACTGGTTTGATGATGAATTCTGGAAGGGGCTTGTCGGCCATTCCGATTGTCCGTCTGAGTCTCACTCTATACGGCGCGAGTTCAAACCAGAGGATGTGTACTTTCTTTAAGCCTGCGGCGTAACTACTTCGTCGCCCGGCTCGCGCCTAAGCTCAGCCAGGCTTTCATTCCGAAACATCCGCGCCACGTTTTCACTAATCTGCACTTTGTGGCGCGGACTTTCCATTGCTTGAAATGAAAGGGTTGGTCCGAGCGCATGAGCGTTCAGAATTAGGTTCTGTACCGCCTCGTTGATTTCCGTGATGCCGTTCCAGGCCATCAGTTCATCAAGCTTCTGCCGGGTGCCGAGCCTGACCCGATGTCGCAGTTCCTTCTCGTCGAACTCGATCCGCTTCTCGGCGGCCTTCGCCGATCGCTCTTGTCCACTCTTGGCCATGGCCAACCTCTTCTATGCCGCTGGCCGGCATCGCCAGCCAGGTTTGTCGTTTGCGTTGCTGCACGCGGAAGCGTCTCACGCTGCTACCTTGACCTGATTCCAGGCTCCGACCGCTTCAAATATCCGCGCAGCGTGAGCCTCGTCGAGCGATATGGATTCAGGAATCGCGATCCAACCAGAAGCCACCATCTGGCTTTGATTGGCGGAGTCACGCAAATTCTTGTAGCAATGCTCGATCACGTCTTCCAGATGGTCGGAGAGATAGACGCCGTCCGGCGCCACCTCAATCGACTTGCTGTAGCGGTCGCCGCGGGCATCAATACAGAGCGCGCTGAGGTAGATCGTCCAGCGGTGGGGGATGCCGCACACGGCCTGGCCAATCTTCCCGGGCGCGATGTTCTTCAGCGACTTGTAATTGATCATGCCCTGATGGCCGCTGGGATCGATGTTCACCACTGCGACTTGGTTGGTGTTGAGCAGTGCCCGGCACGATCGCTCGACTCGGGCGCGCATGTTGTTGGGTTTGCGCTTGCTCATAGTGAGTCCGCCATTTTGCGAAGCGCCAACCGCTCAGCCCGTGTCATCGCCTTGGGGCGGCGTTTGAGGACGGTGTCTGGATCGATCTTTGTGGAACGCTCAGCAGGTGGTGGATTGATTTGAGCGGGCTCCGATCTGGTGAAACGCCCGCCCGCGGCCAGGTGCTGTTCGACCTGGCTGGAAAGCTCCAACGCTTTCTCGCGCCGGAACTCGATGTCGTATTTAAGATTGCTGATCATGTTCAAGCTCCTAAGCGATGGGCTTGCGCCCGGGCCTTGTCCGCGACCTCATCGACCATGCGATTCAGCTCCAGATTGAACTGGACCAGCTCTTTGTGCAGGTTTGCGATGTAGTCTTCGTCGCGGTGAATCGTCTCGATGTAGAGCTGGCACTCTTCATCTTGGCGAGAATCGAACGACAGAAAGTCCCACCATTTCCGGCCCGTAACGAACATGCAGCCTTGGACCTGCGGCATGTGTTCCTCCGGCATGCCTTCGAGCCAAGTCCTGACGTGTATCGCCTCGTTGAATGGACACTTCGACTCGGTGCCCCCGTCATCGTTGATCAGGCCGTCTGGCGAGCAGCCGAGCCAGTCGTACTTCGGGTGGACAATGAACGCGGACGGTACGACGATGTTGCCGGTCAACATCTCATAGGCGTCCTGCGCCTTCTGCTCTTCGGTGTGGCCCCACTTCATGGAAGCACTGCTGACGTTGTGTTTCGACTTCTTTGCCAGTCGCTCGAAGCACAGTTCGCGCATGTAGGAGGTACGCGCTTGCATCGGCTCGCGCTTGCCATTTTTGTCGGGCTTACCCCATGCCACCACGTCTTTAAACCGGCTGGCGGTTACTCGCCCAGATCGGTCTGCATTCCACTTCTCAGTGCCTTGAAGTTCCGTTCTCACTACGCCGCTTCCTCGGCCTGAGACAGGTCGTCGTGGGTGCTAGTTATGTCTGTGAAGTCGCCATCAACAGTTGCCGCCATGGACTTGAGCGCTTCATGGCACTCCAGACCGATTGCTGCGCGCTGCTTCGGCTTGAGACCTGCCCAAGCTGCCGCATAGGCGTCGATGTCCTGCTGTTTCGCGACGGCCAAAAGGTCGGCGAATACTCCGTCGATTTCCGGTGAGGGGGATTTCGGACCGAACGACACAGCGGTAGCGGCGGCGGTGTTTGAAGCCTGCTTCGCAGGGGTGATATCGATTTCGCCGCCGTACGAGTCTTCGAACTCATCGGGTGTATAGACGCCGAGGATGACGTCAGGGCAGAAGAGTCTCGCCCATTTTTTCGTCACCAGGTAGGCAATCTGTTGCTTGGGGTCTTCCGCCCAAAGCGTAGAGTTCCGCGTGCGGACCTGGGTGAGCAGTAGCTCCAGAACGCGCGGCTCGTCTTCGCCTTTGAAGGTTGCCCAAACTTTAATCCCGAGACCTTTCTCATCGTCAAAGCTCCAGCCCGGAACCCGGTACTTTTTGAACTCGCCAGTGTCCTCGTCCTTCTTGGTCTTGCTGGTGACTTCGCGCATCTTCCCGATGACGTTTTCCCAGCTGCCGAACCACTCGAAGTTCAGGCGACCCTTGACTGGTGCCTTGGCGGTGATCACTGCGTTGACGAGCTGCGCCTCGTAGCTCAGGGCGCCGCCGTTGACGATGAACGTCTTCTGCGCAACAGCGAAAGGGTTCATCTGCCACTGCATTGCTTGTAGCACTACCGCCATGCAGTCAGCTTGATTGCCCTTCAGATGCTTGGGGACTGTTGTCACGCCCTTCGACATCATCAGCGCGAGGTCGCTCATCGACTTCATGGTGCCTGGATCGAGAATGAGCGCTGCTGCGTTGTGCGATGGATCGTGGTACGTGGCGAGGCCGGTTGGTGCTTGGGTGTCTGAATCGTTCATTGCGCTCTCCGTGGCCGACAAGGAGTGAGTCGACCTTTAGATGGAAAGGGTGGTTAGAAACGGATGGCTTGAAGCCAAGCGCGAGCAGTGCCGAGGTCCACGTCGAAGCCTAGGGCTACCACCTCGACAATGTCGTCAACCGATGGCGCGGTCGTGGTCACATCGTCCGATTCAGAGGCGACCGCATGTGTGCAGATGGGGGCGATTTCAACCTTCTCTGCAACCAGAGCCGGAGTCACGGCAGTTAGTGGTGCCGGTGCGGCAGCTTGTGCGCGCAGGCGAGCCAGTTCTTCCTGGTCGCGTTGGTTCTGCTCGTCCTTTAGGCGCTGAGCGTCTTGATCGCGCTGCAGTTGCTCGCGCTGCCGGTTCAATTCTGCTTGCTGATCTGCAATGCGCTGGCGATCTTCTGCTGCGATCCGTTGGCGTTCCTTCTCCGCGTTCTCATCGGCGATGCGCTGCTTCTCGCGCAGCTCATCAAGTTCTTTCTGTTGGGCCAGCAGCTTGGCGGCAGCCTCTTCTCGTTCAACGGCAGACCTGTGTAGCGTTTCAAGCTGCTCAATAGCGTTGTCGCGAGCGATGGTGCCTTCAGCTTCGAACTCAGCATATTCTTCGGGCAGAATCACCGACTCCTTGACGCTTTGCAGGACGCTTGCGACATCAGCAGCGCTGCGGCTTGCATATGCAGCAGCGACAGAACTAAAGCGGGTAATCTTCGTCCGGATAGCTTCGACACGTTCAGCCTCGACACGCTCGCGCTCGGCTTTGGCGTCAGCTACGCGTTTTTCTTCGGCCTTGATTGCTTCGTCAACAGGCGCCTCGATTGCCAGGACTCGATCCTTCAGGGCCTCGCCGAATTCCTTAACCTGGTTGACGCGAGCCTGGGCATCTTTGACTTTCTGTTGATATGGAACGAGCGCCGTCTTGGTGGTGTTCGCCAGGGCGTAGCGCACGTCGCGGATATCAACGCGAACTTCCTTCGCATTCGCCAAACCTTCGCTGGTCGAGCAGTCAACGACCAGCTTCGCGTAAGTGGTCTCCAGACGAACGATCTGTTCCTCGTGCGGCCGATATTCGGCGATGTCGGTGACGGCAACCGCAGGAACTACAGATTTTTGTACGTCGTCGGTTTCGCTCATTTCGAGCGATTCTTGTGCTTGTTTAGTATTTGCGGACATGACAGTTCCTTGCGGCGCGGTGCGCAGCTTTGAAGGTGTGGGTTATTGAGTGAGCTGGCCGGAGTAGGCGCTTGCCAGCATCCAGGCGGTGAAGAAGAGTAGGGCGATGGCTGAGCCTCGCCAGAACCAAAAGCGCTTTGCGCGCTGATAGGAAGTCATGGCCGAACCCTCACCGCGATCCGGCCGCCTTTCATGGTTGCCGCCAGACGGCGCGGTAGGCTGGCGACCAGAGCTTCGCGAGACTTGCCAATCACCTCGTTGAACGGTAGGCCGAAACCCAGCAGGATCAGCTTCGATTCGATCTCGTCGAGCTGCTCGTCGATTAGTGATTTAACTGGTGCGGTCGTCATGCTGCAGCTCCTTGCCGGATCGATTCGTTATAGGTGGCGTAGATCTGGTCGATGCGCGCCCTGTAGTGACGCTGCTCGCCGTCGTCGATGACGCGCAGCAGGTAGGCCAAAGTGATAGCCGATGTCGCCGCCGAGCTGGCGTTTGGCTGGCCCAAATCGCGGATCATGTTGTCGATCTCGCCTTCGATCCAGGTGACCGCCGTATCGTGGTCGCGTTGTTGAGTGCTCACGCTGCGCCTCCTTTTGGCGGACACACCATTTCCATTTGAGCCATGGTTGCGGTAATGCGCCGCTTCAGGCTTTTGCGCTCTTCAATTGCACGGGCGGCACGATCAGCCAGCGCCTGAGTGCGCATCTGTACGGAGGCTTCGTAGTCGTGGAACTCGTCGGGCTTCGCTTTCTTCTCGCGACCCCACGCGTCGTAGCGCCTATCCCACTCGCGGGCTTGCGCACCGTCTGCATAGCTGGTTGCCATGGTCGCCTCCAGAGTGGCGGGTTAAGTGACTTTCGCTTCGCCGGTGAAGGTGTCGATGACCGCCTGACCCTGGTCCTGCACATCGAGGAACAAAATGTTCGCCGGGGGAAAGATGTCGACACGGCCGTCCGGATACTCGACGACCGCCACGGTGTAGTTTCCAAAGCCGGTATCAGCTTCAATCGTGTCTACACCCCAGTGATGGAACAGCGCTTTACCAGCGCTCTTGAAGCCGGAGCGGGAATTGCCGATTCGAGTCATTACTGGGCGCATCGCGAATACCTCTGTGGTTGATCCAACAAAACTCGGCTGCGACCTCGCAGCACGGCCAGCTACCGGAGGGCGCCGTGGGAAGTCGCATGCGGGATTTATCGGGCGGGAAGGGTGCCCAGGCCCGCTACTGGCGACGGCCTGGGTTTGCAGCATCAAGTTGTCTTCGTGCGCTGGGGTGGCCTACCGGAAACCCGGCCGATGCGCGGTGGCATCGACGGCCTACTGTCCGCTGCCTGTATGGGTGTTGGGCGCAGCCTTCAGGCTTGCTGTGCCACGCGGGGAAGCGTTGGTCTATTTCATGATGGTCATCCTTCAATGCGCGCCGTTGGCATTTTGGCGGGCGCTCGCCGTTCTCTGGTTTGTTGCATGCAGGTGGCCGGTATAAGCCGGGGATTCGTCCGCATCGGAGAGTGATCGAAACACCAGGGCGCAACCCCTGCTTGTTTCCCGCCGCGTTTATAGTGTTGGCCGTCTCGCTCATACCGGCTCAGGACATTTCCGGGGCTTTGCGATCCTAGCGCTGCAGCCCGCTTGGGCACGCTTCGATCACTCTCCGATGCGGCCTGGTGCTGGGGATGCAGATGGCCAAATAAGGCCGCTACGTCTATTTGTTGAATGCCTCAGCTCCCGCTGGTCCGAGGCCACGTCCGCTTTCATCTGCATCCGTCTGCCCACTCGCTGAATGGACAGAGGTGATGCTTCAGCCTTCGCAAGACCATTGGTGGTGGTTTGCGTGTTCCTCGCTGCAGAACGGCAGGGATTGCTGCCGAACGTATTTCTTCTGGCGCACCGGGTCGTAGGCCTGGTCGATGATGGTTTTGTAAACCACCGGATCGGCAGGCTTTCCGCAGCGGGTGCATTTCGTTGTTGTCGCTGGTTGATCCATTTCTGTTGCTCCGGTTGTTTTCCCAATGCACCCGTCACCAGGTGCATCAGTGAAAATTTCCGTTTCTCCACCACGCGCATTGCCGGATTCATATCTCTGGCCGTCGTCGCACATTTCGTGTTCGGTGCTGGTACGGCTGGCTTGCGTGGTTTCGCGTACTCACATCAGGTGAGCACGGCCAGTTCCAGAGCTGGCGTGGCATCAACTATTTATTGCTCGCTCTTACCGGCTGAAACCCGGGGTAGTCGATGGCGAGGATCCTGAGCTGTTAAAGAGCAGCGGATCTCTCGACCCTTCGCAGCCGGTCCCGATGTGGGGACTGGGTTGCGATGGATGTAAGTTAACCGGCGGTTTATATCCAGTCAATACCGGCGGTTAATTTATTTTGCGATGTGATGACGTATGCTTCTACGTAACCTGTATATATAACCAGTGTTTAGGAGGCGAGATGGCAAAGGCGAAAAAACAAGAAAAGCAGGTAGAGCGGCTGGAGATGAGCGGGATTGAACGGCTGGGGCTGCGCGTCTCGTCGATGATCAATCACCCTGTAGCGCAGATTCAGCGCTGGGTGACGATCCATCGCCTGGACACGGATGGAGATCGGGAGTGGGAGGAGGTGGTGGGGCTGTTAAACGAGACGGATGGCATCGACATGGCAGTCAACGACGATGAGTCGGTGACGCTAAAGTGGGAGGCGAGCGCGGAAGAGGATCGGACGGTAGAGGTTTATGAGCCAGTCGAAGAACCGGCGCAATTCTGACGGGCACAAAAAAGCCCGCTTTTTGGCGGGCGACTTCCCATATAAAGCTATAAGCTTGTATAGATTCCTACCCGAAGCTTTGTTGCTAAGTTTTAATAAGGAGCTTTTGTGAATCTGCTACCAGACATGTAGCGTGTCCGTAAGAAGTCGTAAATATTCGTGTAAAGTGTCATGCTTAGATAGTTGATCTCTAATACCCTGGCCACCTTATCTTCGACTTGCTGAGCCATTTCCGAGTCGAACGTGGAGCGATCCCTGATTTGAGCAATAAGATCAATTATGCAATCTTCAAATCTAGCGTGGTCGATATCCAAAAACGCAGATTCGCATTTCTTATTGAGAAATTGGATCTTTTCTTCAATAAAATCACATCTAAAATTAATGAATGCATTGAATAGCCGAGGCTTAGCATGATCCTCTGCCGCCGCTGTGTCCCGCCAGAATTTATTGTTTTCGTCAGCAACCTCTTGAAGCATTTTTTCAATTGATGCAGTGATTGTGTTTACTTCGCTTTGTCGTGCGAGAGATCTTGAGTTTAAGTAAACGAAGATCCAGCCAATTAATGCAAACGCAGCGGTAAATAGGCCTGCTTGAGACAGCTCAGATAATGTCTTCAGCACTTTTCCAGCCTCCTTGCCTCTGCTTCGTCAATATATTTATAAATGTTTTTTATTACGCTCTTGAATCTAAATTTGTAAGTTATGCGCCGAACTACTTCGTCTTTTGTCCATCCTTCATGATCTATGAGACCGGCAAAGGACTCATCTGCAAATGAAGAGCCACAGCCTTTTGCTCCATCAAAATCAACTAGGACCTCTTCATGCTCGGCTAAAGCAGGCAAAAGATGTTCTTTCCGAAATTTTTCACCATTCAGCTTGCCGTCCTTATCGTTTCGCCCATGAGGCATGTCACCGAACTCGGTTGCGACAAATATGGTGTGCGGCACGCTCATTTCTTTGTCTCCAGTCTCAAATTCCATTGTATCAATGTGCCAGGGAAGCGCAGAGGAAGCTCCCTCAGGTCGGTTGTATCACTTTCGCTGTAAAAAGCAAAGTCTCCAAAACCACTGTAGATAAGCATAGTTCCCATAGGGTTAGACTGAACGAATTCTTTCGCCTCCGAAAGCCCTTTACCCCTATTGTCATTTTTAAATCTAGAATTCCCATACTCAACTGCAAGTTTGATACTAAGTGCGTCAGCAGGAATCTCGTGCACTGTTCCTTGAGCGTCTACAAGTGCGATCTTATACCAAGACTTCTTTTGGAGCGTATAGGGTATTCCGGCGCCGCGGTCGTAAACTACGATGAAGAACTGATCGCGAATACGTTCAACGTTGATCCACCAGTGAGCGAGCTCAACGTCTATTCCGTTTTCAAAAAATGCCTCATCATAAGCATGTTGCCAGACATTGCTCACAGACTCTGTAATAGCATTATATGCTAGCAAGTCTGATTCATCATCCAAGCCAGATTCTAAAACTGTCGCTTGAGCATACTCAACAACTTTTCTCAGTTGGCTTTCATCACCAGCTTTAGTGGCTGCAAGTGACGCAGTGCAGATTTCCAGTTCCTTTTTTAATTTTTTGTATTCTGGCATCAATTCGTTTTGATTTGTTATATCCCAGAATCCCGCTTGCCATAGTGATATGGAAACTTTTTTATTTCCACATGTTGTGAATTTTATAATATCTTTGTCTTCGGTTCTAAGCTGTATGATCTCTATGGTTGCATACAGGACTAAGAGGGCTGCCGTTTTAACTTCGTAAACATGGTTCATGTCAATAAGAATTTTTGATGTTTTTGACAGCGTTTCTAATTCGGATATGAACATAAAAAATTGCAGGTAGTTTTTTTCAAAAAAACTAAGTGAAGAGGGTGGTGTAACTAATGTCCTGCCGAGTAACACAATATCAGAGTTTCCGATGAACTCTTTTCTTATCAATAAGTCCCGCCCCCATGGCCCCGACTTTTTCTGCCAATTTGATTTCAATTGCTGATTCCTTTCAAATTATGGTTACCGTGCCGCGGCGTGGTATAGCGCTATACCAAGTGAGCATTCCAAACGAGCAGCACTCGTGCATGGATGAAGGTCTCATCGGCCCTGATCGTTTGCGGAGGATGCCTATCGTTATCGGAAAGCATCTTGATCTGATCATCACCAATCCACTGAAGACGCTTGATGTACAGGTGACCTTCCCAAGAGAACATGTAGATCCCATCTCCTGAGAACTCGCGGACGCTGACATCGACCAAGAGCGGGTCGCGGTGCTTGATCGTCGGCGCCATGGACTGGCCCCAGCCCGTAACCATCTTCAGGTGGAAGTGTTCTTTGAATTCAACGCCCATCTCGCGCAGGTGCTGGGGACTCACGCGGACGTCCTGAAACATCTCGGGATAGTCGTGAGGGATCTGCCCACCACCCATTGCAGCCCGCACGTCGTAATGGGCAATCCAAACCTCGTCACCCACCACGCCAGGTCGGTAGTAGTCGAGTTCGATGACGCCTCCGCCATCGTCGGCTTCAGCGGCTGCAAGTAATCGTCTGCGCGCAGTCTCAGAAAGCGATTTCCCCTGCTTCTCTAGCATTTGACGAACGATGTCTGAAGCTGTCGCACCTGGCACGGAAGCGTTCGTGCGCTCAGCACCGCTGGTGAGCCCGCTGATCTCCTTCGCAAGTCTCTTGCTGAATCTCTCAACAGGTACATCAAGCAGGCGAGACAGTACCGCCGCAAACTTTACGTTCAGCGGGTTGGTGCCGTTCAGGTACATGGCGACAGCGGCAGCAGAAATATCAGCTGCTTCTGCAAGGCTCGCTTGAGTGAGGCCAAGGGCGTTTTTTTTCGATACGAAAAGCGCCTTCGCGGCGTCGCACTCAGCTTTTAGCTCTGGGGACAGTTCTTTCTTTTTGCTCATCCGTGAAATTTAACCGTTGGTTAATTTATTTGCGGCAACCGGCGGTATTGCTAGAAACCTAACCGGCGGTTAATATCGTTCTCGAAAACACCATTCGAGAATCCAGAATGAAGCAGATCCCTCTTACAGAGCTGGTTGCTACGAAAGGGCAGGCCTTTGCGGCCAAGGCTCTGGGGGTCAGCCCTGCCGCAATCAGCAAAGCCATCGCGGCCGAGCGAAACATTTCAGTCACCTGCAACTCGGACGGGACTTTTGAAGCGCATGAGCTCAAGTCCTTCCCGGCGCAGGCAGCCCTAAAAAAATCCGCCGCCTAACCCAGCACCGTCACCCCGAAAGCGGAAGTGAACCTATGGCCTACGACGACAAAGCGCATCGGCACGAGCACCAATTGAAGGTGCGGCTCGATGACGAAGTCTTCCAAGAGCTCAAGGACGTGGCTCGCGACATGAAGCTGCAACACAGCGTGCTCAGCCGGGAAATCATCGAAGCGGCGCTTGAGGTCAGGCGAACCCTGGGTGAGTTGCCGTTTGAGCTTGAGAAGCGACAGGCCTGAAAAGGAAACAGAGGGGGACTTATGCCCGACGCAGTAGTGGATCTCAGGAAGAACACAACTGAAGAACTGGCGCGTTGGGCGCTTGAGATGGGGATCACCCCAGATGCATTGGCCACCGAACTTGTGCGAATGGCGATGCCGGGGCTCAAGAAGGCGATGTGTGATTCAGCAAAGCCCGACAGCAACATCCTGACCTTCGCCATCAAGCGATGAGTTCCGCCCCTTATTAGGGACTGGAGAGCGAGAAGGGCAGGCCGGTGACAGTTTTCAGATTTGGTGCTGGTCCCTGGTTCGGGACTGGAAGAAGAAAGGGTCACGGGTTCATCCCTGATCAGTTGATGAACGAATGATCGCGGAAGTAGTGGCTCGGTGCCACGCGAGAAGAAGAGAGGATTTCGCAATGGAAGAATTTGAAAGAACGCTGCACCGGGAAGTGAAGGCCGACGGTGGTACTGCGCTGGCTAAGCGGATGGGCGTGAACGAAACCACGCTACTGGACTGTGCGAACCCAAATCGGGCGAATCACAAGATGAATATCCAGATGCTCGGGATGGTTCTGACTCATCTGCCACTTGAAGGGCGCCTGAGCGTGTTGAGCGCACTCACCAACCAGTTCGAATGTGACGTTGTGCTGCGCAAGCGCCCAGAGCCGAAGCCACTCATGGCTGCCCTATGCCACTTGACCGCCGAGTGCGGAGACGTAGGCCGGCTGATTTTCGACGCCGCCTCTGACAACCACATCAGCCAGCACGAAAAAGCCCAGGGCGATAAAGCCATCCAGGAAGCCATCGACGCGCTGCACGTGCTGCGCGAATCGCTGAAGGCCGCCTGATGAATATCGAATTCACACAAAACGCAGGCGAAAAAAAACCGCCAGGCCCGGCGGTTTCTTCAACTGCGTACAACGTAAAGCATCTGTGAGGCGAATCATGCAGAGTTCTAGCGCTTCTGTAAATACCCCAACTAGTGTCGCGACACGTTTTCATTATTCGCAAAACGTGTCGCGTCTCAAAATTCGCTCTCAGGGAGTCAAGCAATGACCCCCGACAACATCATCCAGCTGAACAGCAGCAGGGGATTCACCCGTATGGACAACAGCCTGATGGAGGCTTTGGCTACGGTTGACCTGCCAGCGCGCGAACTGCGCGTTCTCATGGCCATTGCACGGCAGACCATCGGCTATCAACTCGAAACCAAGCGCCTGACCGCCGACGATATCGGCAAGCAGACCAACATGCGCCGAGACGTCACGTCGAAAGCGATCAGTCATCTCCTTGAGCGTCGAATCATTTTCCGGGTAGGGGGAAGCCGAGGTGATATCGGGATTTCCCCTATTCGCGAGTGGTCCTTCTATGAGGAAAAACCTGTAAATCTCACTGAGACCAAATCGTCTCACTCAGCCCAAATCGTCTCACTGAGACCTGATGCGAGTGAGACCAAAACGGCAACTTGCCTTCTTTATACAAAGAAAGAACCCCTATTAACTCTTCCTTCGGAAGAGATTAATCCGCCCCAAGAGCAACCGGAACAACCGAAGCCTGATCGCAAGGCTCCGTTCGGCATGACCCAGCTGCTGGCCGACAACCCGCACAACGTCCCTGAACAACTGCTGGCCGACTGGCTAACCCAACGCAAGGCCAAGCGCGCCGCCGTCACCGCAACCGTCTGGTCAACCGTCAACGCTGAACTGGCCAAGTGCGTCGAAGCCGGGATCACCGCCGCCGACGCGATCACCGAGGCGCTGACTTCTGGGTGGCAGGGATTCAAGGCGTCCTGGGTGATCAAGCGCATGGCCGAGTCGGCCCCGGCACCGGTCGCTCAGTCCCGTCACACCGGCTTCGATGACCGCAACTACACCGACGGACTGATCCAGCGGGAGGACGGTAGCTATGCGTTCTGAACCAGTACAACCGACCCCCGAGCTTCCGCCAGGAACTCGCATCCAGCCCGCCGATTGCGAAACCCACGGTGAATTCGAGCAGAAGATTTTCTCGGTCATCGGCCGCGAGCTGAAGACCGGCTGCCCCGAGTGCTCCCGCATTGCCCAGGAAGCGACGGAAGAGTCTGAGCGCCAAAGTAAGGCGCTGATGCTCCGCATGGCCATGGAGCGCAAGCTTGGCTCGGCGCTGATCCCGAAGCGCTTCGCTGGCAAAACCTTCGAAGGCTACATGGCCACCACAGCCGAGCAGCACAAGGCGCTGAACACCTGCCGCCGGTACGCTGCTGAGTTCTCGCTGATCGCCGAGTCGGGCCGTTGCCTGTTGCTGCTGGGCAAGCCTGGCACTGGCAAGACTCACCTATCCGTGGCCATCGCAAACGAGATCATGGCCAGATCGGGCGCCACCGCCGTGTACCGCACTGTCGGCGCCGTGCTGCAAGCGATCCGCGCCACGTACGACCGGACCAGCGAGCAGAGCGAAAGCCAGATCCTGTCGAGTCTCGTCAGCCCGTCGCTGCTCATCCTCGACGAGATCGGCGTCAGCAAGGAAAAGCCCAGCGACTTCGAGCTGACCACGCTGTTCGCAATCATCAACGGCCGTTACGAGGAACAGCGCCCGACGGTGATCGTTTCCAACCTGGATGCCAAGGCATTGCCGGCCGCGATCGGCGAGCGGTGTGCGGATCGTTTGCGGGAGGGCGGGGTAATCGTCATTCCGTTCGAGTGGGAATCTCAGCGCGGCAAGGAGGGGTTCTGATGGCTATCGACAAAGAGAAATTGAAGGCGTTGCTCTGGGCTGAAGCAGCCTCATTTCGAGCCGACTGCGCTGACTGGAAGCGCAACACCGAAGCGCTGCAAGACTTCCTTGGCGAGAAGACCGTCGAGGAAGTGGCGCTGGAGCTGCTGGCCGAGAACGAACGGCTGACAAAGCTGGTGGGGGAAGCCATCGATGGATTGGCAAGTAGGGTGGCCGGACATGACTGACAAAATCAGCGTTAACAGCCAGGCCAAGCTCACCGAGGCCATCACCAGCCTGACCACCATGTACAAGGACAAGAAGTTCGTCGTGGTGTCGCTTCGCCCGGGCAAGGACCGCACCCTTGACCAGAACTCATTGTGGTTCGGGATGTACAAGCGCATTGCCGAGATGACCCAGATCGGCGATGCGGCGGATGCGCGGCGCTACTGCAAGCTGCACTTCGGCGTGCAGATCCTGCTCAACGAGGACTCGGGGTTCCAGGCTGCGTGGTACCGGGTCATGCGCCACCTGCCCTACGAGGAGAAGCTGGCCATGATGGGCGAGTGCAAGCTGTTCGGTCCGGATGGCTTCCCCGTTACCAGCCTGTTCAACCGTGCCCAAGGCATCAACTACACCGACCGCATCGCCGCGTTCTTCACCGGCCAAGGCGTGGTGTTTACCGATTTGCTCAGCAAGGAGGCTGCATGATCGCCAAACAACCCAAGCCCAAGAAGTGCAAGAACCCGGCGTGCGGGGGCAGCTTCCCACCGCAGCGCCTGGGTCAGGCCGTGTGCAGCCCCAAGTGCGGCCTGGCCATCAAGGATGTGAATCAGGAAAAGGCGCGCAAATCGTTGGCCGATATCGGCCGCAAGGAAATCCGCGCAGCCAAGGAGCGGATCAAGCCCAAGGGTCAATACATGAAAGAGGCCCAAACCGCATTCAACGCCTGGGTTCGTGAGCGTGACGCGGCTCTGCCGTGCATCAGCTGCGGCCGACACCACCAGGGCAAGTACGACGCCGGGCATTACCGGACTGTAGGGAGTAATCCGGCGCTGCGATTCGAACCGCTGAACTGCCACCGGCAATGCTCGCCATGCAACACGCACAAGTCCGGCGACATCGTGAATTACCGCATCGAGCTGGTGAAGCGCATCGGCGCTGACAAGGTGGATTGGTTGGAGGGGCCGCACGACCCGAAGCGCTACACCATTGAAGACCTGAAAACCATCAAGGCCGATTACCAGGCGAAGACCAAAGAACTAAAAAAGGAAGCAGCATGAAGCTGATCAACGCAAGACAGGTATGGACAGAGTCGCAGCACGAATCGAACGCGTCGATCAGCGCTGTGGCAATCGACAAGGCTGAATCGGCACCGGTGAAGGCCGGCAACCGCATGCGTCGCCATGAGGCCGTGTTTGCCGCCCTGGGCGATGACAAGGAAGAACGTATCCAGATCGTTCGACAGAAAATCAGCATCAGTGAGACGCGCCGCACACCGATTGGCCGATCCACCGCACGCGCAGCGCATCTAGCCACCATCGGTAAGGTCCTGCGTGCCATCGACACACTGCCGTTCCAGGTGCAGCAGTTTGGGCATTACCTCTACCACCCGGCAATGACCATGCGCCACGTCATGAACGCTGTGCTGCTGATCACCGCCCACGCCAAGTTGCCAGACCTGACATCGGCCAAGCGCGTGAAGGCGCAGTACCTGGTGACTCTGGCGTTGCAATCGTACAAGGGCGAGGTCGTCGGGGCGGCAGAGTGGGGGCCGGCAAGGGTTGCCGCGGAGATGAAAACCTTCTTCGGGGTGACGATCGATCCGAAGAACTGGACGCGCGACTGGCTCGAACTGTGGGAATCCCTGAAAGAAGTGATCAAGGAAGTGGATATTCAGGCTCAACAACCGGTATGGCAGGTTATTCACTCGGAAAAAGAAGAAGAGGCGGCATAAACATATTGACATGACGGGGAATTGCGCGTACTTTTCCCATAGTGCGCAATTCACGCAACACGCACACGAATACCTGAACCCGGCCATCGAGCCGGGTTTTTTATTTTCCGCAGTCATGGCACAGTCATCCTAATTTCAAGGGAGTGATGTGCATGGAGATGTGGGAGCTGGTTAAACGAATTCTGGCCTCCGCCAATGAGGGGCAATCCTTTACTCCGTCACTCGCGGGGTCTGCATACCGCAGACATCTCGAGAGTCTTGGAGAAAGCGACCTTCCGTCAACGGAAGATGTTCGTCATTGGGCGGAACAGCTAGCAGAGCAAATGGAGTTCGTTGGCCTAATTGAGAATGCCTCAAATCCCAATCGTGGCGTTGGCATTCTTGGGGCGGTACGGAGAACCGAGTTCGGAGATGAGCTTTACGATGTGCTACAAGGCTCCAACGTGGTCTTACTCTTCGAGTCAATGCAGGCCACGATTGATGCTGGAGAGATCCGTAGAATTTTGCATCAACTAGAATCTTGAGTTCTCATACTTTTTAGACCCGGCCAAGCGCCGGGTTTTTATTGCCTCAATTTCACCTGTAGCCAGGGCAACCTTCGGGAAGGCCTGGACACTGATAAGCCGGCAAGTGCAGTGACACGAGAAAACACCGGCAGCCCGCGCACCCTGGCCGTACATGCTCCAGGGTTGCGCGAGACTGGATCTGCGAGATCGACGCAAAGGGGCGTCGACGCAGTGAAGGTCTTTGGCTGGCAGCGTGGGAAGACACGCAAACCTATTCAGGGCCTCGACATTGATCGGGGCTTTTTCGTTTTCGACTCCACCACGCCCATTGCTCCGAGCTGGGAGTGCTGCTGGAGCTGATTCAATTCACGTCATGCCAACGGAGTCGAGCGCATGGAGCTTCTCTACCGCCTGCTCGACAGGTTGGATACATGGTTTACAGCAGGGCTATTCGGGGCAATCGCTGCGAGCTGGTGGCACCGGGACGACCTGGTAGACCGGAAAGCCTGGGTGATCTTCATCTTCTCGGGCGCTGCATGCGCCCACTACCTGACGGGTTTGGTCAGCACCTACCTTGGCGTTGTCGAGCCTCGCAGCGTTGCCGGTATCGGCTTCCTGCTCGGCACCTTCGGCGGATCGCTGATCGCGGCAATCACCCGAGCCATCAAAGCCGCTGATCTCTGGGCGTTCATCCGCCAGCGGTTCGGGGGAGGCAATCCACCATGAACTACGAACTGATCAATTCCATCGCGGTCGGCCTGATTTCGTTGTGGGCGACCTGGTGCGTACTGAGCGGCAAAGTCAGGGACGGTATCCTCGGCAAGCTGATCTACTCGACGATCGCCATCAGCGGTTTCGTGGTGATGGTTCGGAGTCAGAACATCTTCTTCGGCCCGACCACAGCAGGGCTGACGCTGCATGTGTCTCTGGCCCTGGCCGGCGTCCGCCACATCTTCATGGTCACGTACTGGCAGCCGGTGAAAGCATGGCTCTGCCGGACGCTGAACTGCGAGCACTGCATGACCTGCGACAAGGTCGGCAAGGCATCAGAGAGAAAGACCCCGTGACTCTTCTTCGGATGGTCCCGATCTGGTTGTGGGTTGTCCTGGCTGCGCTGGCATCCATCAGCTACCTCTCGTGGCGGCTGGATACCGTGAAGGCTGATCGTCAGCTCGTTGCAATTGAGCGGGACACGGCCAATGCCAGGGTGACGTCGCTTGGCAACACTCTTCGCCTGCAACGACAAATCACTGATGACATCAACCGAGTCTCCGATGATGCGAAAGCCAAGACTGAACACATTACGGCTGCCGTTGTTATTGCTGATGGCCGGGCTCGCAGCCTGCAGCAGCAAATCACCGACCTCGTTGCCAGCCGAAAGTCCTGTACTGCCGAGGTTGCCAGCGGAAGCAAGGCAAGAGTCGACCTTACCGTTCTGCTCGCCGACCTGCGTAGAAGCGCTGACGAAACAGCGGGAAGACTGGCAGAGGCGCTTGATCGAAGCCGAATAGCTGGGTTCGCGTGTGAGGCTGCTTACACGGCCGCCCAGAGCATCAAGTAGCCCGCGACACGTTTCGCGAATCAGTAAATTGTGTCGCGACATTGGAGTGAGCATGACCAACGTAACCCGCCTGCATCACGCACTGCCGCTGAGTCCCGCCATCAACCAAGCGATCACTGAGCTGGATAGCACGATTGCCAAAGCGATTGACGCTGCCAAGGCCGCCGGCCTCCCTCAAGGATTGGTCGTATCGCTCCTGCACGGGCACGCCCTAATGCAGACCAACATCATGGTGAGCTGAATGACCGTCAAGGTTCTGGAGTTTAAGCGTGAAGGATGGCAAGACGCTGTCCGTACGCTGCGCAAGATTGCCGATGACCTTGAGTCGGGTGAGCGTGAAGCCTGCTCGGTGGGTGTGATCGGCGTGCTCACAGAGAGCGGCCGCATCGACGTGTACGGGTTCGACCCGATGGCCGACGACATGCAGTCGCTAGCATTACTCCGGTTGGGTGAGCAGAAGCTGATCGATGTGTTACCGGAAGTTATCCACTAAGTTGAATAAATTACATACGCAGCCTGTGGAAAGTTCTGAAAAGATCGCTAGGCTCTGCTTGATTTCGAAGTCAAGGAGAGGCTAATACCATGCCCAAAAAAATGAATTTTGCGATTGCCGTACTCTGCTCTATGTCTGTCGAGTCTACTTTTGGAGCCGGCGCTGACAGCTACCCAAAAGTCACAAAGTACCAACTCGCATTTGAGAATAAAAACACTACTGATGAGCAGATGAATGCAGCGTTAGAAGATTATAAAGAGGTAAGCGTGTTCTGCCGAGATGTTCACAATCTCTACGAAAAAAACTCAAAAAGAGCTGAGAGCTGGAGACTTGGGATCGGCCTCTCTGGTGGGGTGCTGGGAGTCACAGGAGCGATATTGGCTGCGGCTGGCACAGGCGGTATTGCCGGAGGTGTAGCTGCCGGTCTTGCAGGCGTTGCAAGCACAACCTTGGGAAATGCTAAAGACGGTCCGCTTGATACAAGCTTCTATTCCAGTCAGCGTGCACTTATCGCAAAATCAATAACCACATCCGCAGTGAAAATTGAAAGCTCTAACAGCGCTATCGAAATTCATAAAACTACGCTTGCTCTGGCGGCTTTGTGTTCCACGCCGGCTCCAGCCTAATGCGCATGCATAGAACCTTATAAACGCGATTGAATACAAATTGAATTGATTGGAATGGAGGGCGCCGATTGAACAGGCCGTACCCATCCCCCTCGCCAATTGACCTTTCCGAAAAGTCCGACCTCAATATTCGCCTAACTCCAGCGCCTGAGGTCTGGGATTGGCTCCAGACCGAGATCCTGGCTGACTCCGGCAGCATTCATAACGAAGACCATGCCCATCTACTGGATGCAGACATCCAAGTTATGTGGGCGTCGTCGAGCTTCAACAAGCAAGGCCGCACTGTCTTGGGCCAGGCCGAGCAAGTGGCGTTCCGCGCCGGTGGTTGGCAGAAAGCCCGGATGGAACAGCAGATGCGTGATTGGTTCGGGGATGTGCCGGCCTTCATCATCACCTTGGCTGCTGATTACTGCTCGACATGCAGCGACGCTGACTTCTGCGCCCTGATAGAGCACGAGCTTTATCACATCGCCCACGCCAACGATAAGTACGGTCAACCAGCCTTCACCAAGGAGGGAGCGCCGAAGCTTGAGATGCGCGGACACGACGTAGAAGAGTTCGTCGGTGTCGTCCGCCGTTACGGTGCAAGCCCTGACGTTCAGGCGTTGGTGGATGCCGCAAACAGTCCTGCTGAGGTGGGGAAATTGAATATATCGAGGGCCTGCGGAACCTGTCTGCTCAGATCGGCCTGACCCCTGACAGACCTAAGACGGAATTTACCCTATGGCAGCCCTGAACAATGAGGTGAAAGGCTTCATGGTTCAGGCCTTGGCGTGTTTCGACACTCCTTCGCAGGTTGCAGCGGCTGTCCGAGAAGAATTCGGCATTGAAGTCACTCGTCAGCAGTGCGAGGCCCAAGACCCCACCAAGCGCGCCGGAAGAGATCTGGCGAAGAAGTGGGTGACGCTGTTTCACGACACCCGCAAGCGCTTCCGCGAAGAGACAGCTGATATCCCGATCGCCAATCGTGCCTTCCGCCTCCGTGCTATGAACCGCTTCGTGGAGAAGGCCGAGACGATGAAGAACATCGGCTTGGCCATGCAGATTCTGGAACAGGCTGCGAAAGAAACTGGTGACATGTACGTCAACCGGAATCGCAAGGATGAGCCTGACGACGAGCCGGCAATTCCGACCCGTATCCAGGTCGACGTAGTGGATGCGAGGAAGCCGAATGCCGAGCCTTAACGTTCCGCAGTCTCACTTCCTCACGCTGCCACACAAGTTCCGCGCATTCGTTGCAGGGTTCGGCTCAGGTAAGACCTGGGTGGGATGCTCGGCGCTGTGCAAACACTTCATGGAGTGGCCCGGCGTGAACGCTGGCTACTTCGCACCGACTTACCCGCAGATCCGGGACATCTTCTATCCAACGGTGGAAGAGGTGGCCCATGACTGGGGACTGAAGACCAAGATCAACCAGGCGAACCACGAGGTTCACATTTACAGCGGCCGGCAGTATCGCGGCACTGTCATTTGCCGGTCGATGGAGAAGCCGCAGACCATCGTCGGCTTCAAGATCGGCCATGCGCTGGTGGATGAGCTGGACGTGCTGACGTCGATCAAGGCGCAGCAGGCCTGGCGCAAGATCATTGCCCGGATGCGTTACAACCTGCCCGGACTGAAGAACGGTGTTGACGTAACCACGACGCCGGAAGGCTTCAAGTTCGTCTTCCTCCAGTTCGTGAAGCAGCTGCGCGACAAGCCGAAGCTGAATGAGATGTACGGCCTGGTGCAGGCGAGCACGTTCGACAACGAGCTGAATCTGCCAGGCGACTACATCGAATCGTTGATGGAGTCGTATCCGCCGCAGCTGATCCTCGCCTACCTGAACGGCCAGTTCGTCAACCTGACGTCCGGCTCGATCTACCACACGTATGACCGCAAGCTGAACCAGTGTTTCGACACCGTGCAGGCGGGCGAACCACTGTTCATCGGCATGGACTTCAACGTCGGCAAGATGGCGGCGATTACTCACGTCAAACGGGAGCAGGGTCTGCCCCGTGCAGTCGATGAGTTGATGGATGGCTACGACACGCCAGACATGATCCGTCGCATCAAGGAGCGCTACTGGGAGCACACCGGCAACGACTACAAGAAGACCTGCGAGATCCGAATCTACCCGGATGCCTCTGGTGATTCGCGCAAGTCGGTCAACGCCAGCGTCACCGATATCGCCATGCTCAAGCAGGCGGGTTTCACAGTTATCGCGCCGGCGGCTAACCCGCCAGTCAAGGATCGGATCAACGCCATGAACGCCATGTTCTGCAACGCGCAGGGTGAGCGGCGTTACCTGGTCAACCCGTTCACATGCCCGACCTATGCCGACGGCCTTGAGCAACAGATCTGGGCGCCCAACGGCGAGCCGGACAAGAGCCAGGGCAACGACCACGCCAACGATGGGGGTGGTTACTTCATTCACCGCGAGTACCCGATTATCAAGCCGGTCACCGCTATCAAAATGGGATACGCCCGATGAGCAACGACGTCTCCTTCAAGCGGGCGGACTACATCGAAGTGCTGGAGCGCTGGGCTACCGTGCGCGATATTTGCGCCGGCCAGCATCGGGTTGTTTCTCGGCTGCCGTACATCAACGCACACGACAAGTCGCCGGAAAACATCGACCGGAACAAGTCCTACCGCGAGCGGGCGGTGTTCAAAAACGCCACCGGCCACACACGCAATGGCTTGCTGGGCCTGGCCTTCCATAAAGACCCGACGCTCACCGCGCCGAAGAAGCTGGAGTACCTGCAGGACAACGCCAACGGCTCCGGGGTGAGCATCTACCAACACTCGCAAGGTACGCTGGAAAAGGTGCTTGAGGCGGGCCGCCACGGCCTATACGTCGATTACCACCAAGATGACGATGCTGGTGGTCACTCGGTGATCCTGTCGTACTGCGCCGAGGACATCATCAACTGGCGCACCGGCATGGTGAACGGCCACAACGTGCTGACGTTGGTCGTGCTGCGTGAGATGCCGGAGGTTGAGGACGGCTTCGGATTCAAGGTGGTCGAGCAGTTTCGTGAGCTTGCGCTTGAGCCTGAAGGTTTTGTCTGCCGAGTTTGGCGTCGCTCTGGTCCGAGAGGTGGTGGCCCACTTGAGGTCACGAACACATTTATTCCGGAGGGCATAACCGGGCGCCTCAAAGAAATCCCGTTCACATTCGTCGGTGCACAGAACAACGATCCAACAATCGACGAGTCACCGCTGTACGACATCGCAATGATCAACCTGGGGCATTACCGCAACAGCGCTGACTACGAAGACAGCGTCTTCTGGTGCGGTCAGGCTCAGCCATGGATATCCGGCCTGGATGAGCAGTGGCGCGACCATATGGAGAAAAACGGCGTTTACGTTGGCTCTCGGGCGCCGATGCTGCTTCCGGCTGGCGGCCAGTTTGGGTACGCGCAACCACTGCCGAACACTCTGGTGAAGGAGGCCATGGCCGACAAGAACCAGATGATGATCGAGCTGGGCGCACGAATGGTCGTCGCTTCATTGGCGGCCAAAACGGCTACCGAATCTCGCGGCGATCAATCTGCGTCGACATCGGTGCTCGCCGGCTGCGTGGCAAACGTCAGCGAGGCATACACCCGGGCGATCATGTGGTGCGGCCTTTACATGGGCATCACCGACAAGGTCGCATACCAGGTTAATCAGGAGTTCGTCGAGCTGACGGCTGATCCGCAGATGATCACGGCCTTGGTTGGCTTGTGGCAGAACGGTGGGTTCGCGAAGGCGGATCTAAGGTCTTACCTGCGCAAACTGGGCTTGATTGCCCCGGAGCGTACAGACCTGCAGATCGATGGCGAGCTTCAAGAGCAGAGCGATGGCTTGGGCCTGGATGATGAGGTAACACCAAATGGCGGCAAACCAAGCAATCCTTGACGCCACGATCCGGCACGCGGTCTTCCTCGAAAAGCTGAAGACGGGGGAGGTCGGCAAGTTTGCACCTTTCCTCAAGGAGATTGACCGCTCGATCCGCGACCGACTCACCCAGTCGGACCTGACCGAGTACAACGTCAAGCGCCTGGAAACGCTGCTGAAGGAAGTCGACAGCCTGTTACTGGGCATCTTCGACCGCTACAGCGTGCAACTGAACCTCGACCTGATCGACATTGCCAACTACGAAGCTGAGTTTGAGGCGACGAGCTTGGCCAGGTCGGCGCCGGTCGGCGTGTCGCTCGATGTCGCGGCTCCCACAGCAGCGGCCATCAGAACAGCAGTGCTGACGAACCCGCTCAGCGTACGCGGCGCCGGCGGCGGGAAGCTGCTGAAGGCTTTCATCAAAGGTTGGACCACTGCCGAGCGTGAGCGCGTCACTGGCACGATCCGGCAGGGCTTCTTCGAGGGGCAGACGAACTTCCAGGTGATCCGCAACATTCGCGGCACCAAGGCTGCGAGGTACAAAGACGGCGTCCTAGCAACGACCAGCCGCAACGCCAGCACGGTCGTCCACACCGCCATTCAGCATGTGTCGTCACAGGCTCGCATGGAGGTGGCCAAGACCAATACCGACGTGGTGACCGAAATTGAAATGGTCGCCACCCTGGACAGCAAGACCAGTCAGACCTGCCGCTCGATGGATAAGCAGCGGTTCCCGGTCGACTCAGGGCCGCGTCCACCATTCCACCCGAACTGCCGCACCACGTTCATTCTGCTGACCAAGCTGAGCGATATGTTCGCAAAAGGCGCTACACGGGCTTCGGTTGGAGTGGACGGTGGCAAGCAGGTTAGCGCAGACCTCAGCTATTACGACTGGCTCAAGCAGCAGCCAGCGGCATTCCAGGATCAGGCAATAGGACCAATGCGGGCGAGGCTGTTCCGTGAAGGCGGCTTGTCTCTCGAGCGCTTTTCCGAACTGCAGCTTGATCGGAATTTCAAGCCGTTGACGCTCGCGCAGATGAAAGAGCTAGAGCCGTTGGCATTTGAGAAGGCTGGAATATAGCTAGACGAGTATCGAGACTGATATAAAACGCTCGTTATGCCAGTCAGTTACAACAACATCCATTTGCCCAAGGATTCAAAGCATCAACATGCCAATACTTGAAGATGACGTTAAAGCCTCAATGCGGGATTACCTTATTTCAATGGGCTACACGTCTGTCGATGCCAAGATGGGAACCCGCCAAGGATATGACGTTGAGGGTATTGAGCCCATCAGTGGAGAGCGCCTAGTCATTGAGTGCAAAGGGGAGGCAGGGACGGGCAGTCAACATGCTAGATCCTGGGGTAACGTTGCCAGTGCAATATTGACCTCCTTGAATGAAGTTGAGGCACCTCAAAATACGAACAAAGTAGCAATTGCTCTGCCAGACACCCCGGAGTACAGAGGGCGAACAACTCATCTACAGACTTTCTTTAAACGACAAAATATCAGCGTTTTCTGGGTTTCAGATGGAGGCAAGGTTTTGGAGTGGTAAGCCTTTAGAGCGTCACAATTACAGTCGTCGCGAAGCGTGACGCACATATAAGCCTCGGCATTAGTCGGGGCTTTTTTATGCCTGCAAAGCGGGCCGACTAAACCCAAGGGGTGCATCAACGTGGCAGAAGAAACCGAAATCGACCTGGAAAATCCGGCAATCAAGGCCGCTATCGCGACTGCCGTTGAAGCATCCGTCTCCGGGCTGAAAACCAAAAACAGCGAGTTGCTGGGTAAGCTGAAAGACACAACCGGCAAGCTGACCCAGTTCGAAACCCAGTTTGAAGGAATCGATATCGACGCCGTCAAAGGCCTGTTGAGTCGGGCCGGCCAGGACGAAGAAACCAAGTTGCTGACCGAGGGCAAGGTGGACGAAGTCTTCAACCGTCGGACCGAACGCCTGCGCGCTGATACCGACAAGCAACTGAAAGCAATTACCACTCGGGCCGAAAAGGCCGAAGCATTCGCCGCCAAGTTCCAAGGCAAAGTCCTGGGCGACTCTGTGCGCGGCGCAGCACTGAAAGCCGGCGCTCTGCCGGAAGCAACCGACGACATCATCCTGCGCGCCAAGGGCGTGTTCTCACTGAATGAAGAGGGCGAAGCGGTCGCCGTCGATGAGTCTGGCCAGACCATCCTCGGGAAAGACGGCAAGACCCCTCTGACCCCGCTCGAATGGGCGGAATCACTGCGCGAAAGCGCGCCTCACCTGTGGCCAAGGGCTTCAGGGACACAAGCCCCGGGCGGGGGTAGCGGCCAGGCTGCATTCAAACGCTCCGAAATGACCTCCGAGCAAAAGCGCGACTTCCAGCGCAAGCACGGCCAAACCGCATACCTGCAATTGCCTAAGTAAGGGGATTCACACATGGCTACAACCGTTAACAGCGACCTGATCATCTACAACGATGAGGCGCAAACCGCATACCTGGAGCGTGTCCAGGACAACCTCGATGTGTTCAACGCTTCGTCCAACGGGGCGATTGTTCTCGACAACGAACTGATCGAAGGCGACTTCCGCAAGCGTTCGTTCTACAAAATTGGCGGCTCGCTGGAACACCGCGACGTCAACTCCGTCGGCAAGGTAACCGCCAAGAAGATCGGCGCCGGCGAAGCTGTCGGCGTCAAAGCGCCGTGGAAGTACGGCCCGTACCAGACCACCGAAGAGGCGTTCAAACGCCGCGGTCGTCCGGTAGATGAGTTCTCCCAGATCATCGGCGCTGATGTGGCCGACGCTACCCTGGAAGGCTTCATCCAATACGCCACCGCCGCATTGCGTGCCGCTATCAGCTCCAACGCCGGCATGGTGGTCACCGCCAACATCGAAACCGATGGCAAGAAGACGCTGACTCGTGGCATGCGCAAGTTCGGCGACAAGTTCGGTCGCATTGCTCTGTGGGTCATGCACTCCAGCGCTTACTTCGACATTGTCGACGAGGCCATTGCCAACAAGGTCTACGAGGAAGCTGGTGTCGTGATCTACGGCGGCCTGCCGGGCACCCTCGGCAAGCCGGTACTGGTGACCGACACCGCTCCGGCGGACGTGATCTTCGGCCTGCTGCCGAATGCCGTGGTGATCACCGAATCCCAAGCCCCAGGTTTCCGCTCGTACAACGTGGACGACGAGGAAAACCTCGGTATCGGCTACCGCGCCGAGGGCACCGTCAACATCGACGTGCTGGGTTACAGCTGGAAGGACGCCGTCGGCGGCGCGAACCCAACTTTGGCGGCCGTTGGTTCGGCAGCCAACTGGGTCAAGCACTCCGACAGCGACAAGGTCACTGCCGGTGTGATGATCACCCTGACGACCACTCCTTAACGCTTACCCCAGACAGCGGCCAGAGATGGCCGCTATGGAGATTTCCATGGAACTCATATATTCCACTCAAAGCTCCGGCTTTGATCCAGATAAGCGCTATCGCAACCCGGAACACTTCGACCGACCAGAGGCGGACGTGACCGGGGTTGTTGTCGTCGGTGAATGGCCGAAGGTGGTTGAAGCCTACGAGAGTGTCGGCGTCGAAGTGACGCTGAAGGAGACCGAATCGCGCCAGGTACTGGTTGTAGGAGCCGCTGATAACTTGACTGAACTGCAAGAGCTGATCGGCAAACTGCAGATCGAAAGCAATATGGTCCGCGCTGTAATCGACGGGCTCGACGCTGGCGAAATTGAAAAGCCAGAAACCGGTGAGCTCGCAATCCGGCTGTTTCATGCGCTCGATGGCATTCGCCTACAGATGGCCGATCTGGTCGGTGTGCGTGACGATCTTGCAGCGGAAAACGAGACGCTGCGCAACGAGCTCGCCGAGTTGAAGGTGGATGACGGCGTGGAAGCCGAAGCCCTGAAGGCCAAACTTGACGCTGCGGGTGTGACCTACCGGACCAACGCCTCGAAAGAATCCTTGGAAAAGCTCGTCGCCGACCTGCCCAAGGCGTGATACTGCTGGCTGTCGGCAATCCGGTGGCCATTCATTCAAAGCTCAATCCAGCGAGTTGATCCATGACACTCATCATCGAGGACGGCACCGGCAAGCCAGACGCCGAAAGCTACGCGAGCGCCGCGGACCTGGTCCTGTACGCCGGCAAGTTCGGCGTGACCATCCCTGCGGACGAGCCCGCGCAAGAGGCGTTGCTTCGCCGGGCCGCCTTGGCGATGGATGGCATGACCTGGAAGGGGCGCAAGACGGACAGCGATCAGGCTCTGGCCTGGCCGCGCCGCGGGGTTGAACTGGACTGCCAGATCAAGCCCGACAACTACCTGCCCGCGCGTATCCAGTACGGCCAGATGGCCTTGGCCGCCGAGATTCATCAGGACGACATCGATCCGGTGGAGAAGCGCAAAGGTGCGATCACCCGGGAGCGCGTCGAGGGCGCAGTTGATCGCGAGTACGCGACGATCTCGAACACCAGTGGCCGGCTGTTGCCGGCGGCCCCGGATCGGCCGAGCGCCACGCAGTTTGCCGACTACCTTCAACGACGCGGGTTGTTTGCTGTCCGCGCATAGCTAAAACGGAGCCCCCATGGCCTTCTACGACGAAATGGCCGTGATGGCTCTGGAGATGATCACAGAGTTCGGCCAGCCCGTGACCATCCGGGCCATCACCGTCGGCGAGTACGACCCCGACACCGGTAGCGCACCGCCTGACACCATCACCGAGCAGACCGCCCAAGGCATCCTGCTCGATTTCACCGGCCAAGAATTCCAAACCAACAGCCTCATCAAGCAGGGCGACAAGAAGCTCAAGATCGCCGCGAAGGGGTTGTCGTGGGCGCCTGATCTGCTCAACAAGGTCGTCGTCCAAGGCCGCACCTGGTCAATTGTCCCACCGCTGAAAGAGATCAACCCAGCCGGCACGCCGATTCTGTACGAACTGCAGGTGCGATCGTGAGCCGGGCTGGCTCCGGGCAGTCCGGCAGCTTCGCCATGAGCCTCGCCGAGTTCGCGGCCCAAGCCACGGAAGCCATTGATGCAAGCTTGCGCGAGATCATCATCGAGGTCGGCAGCAGCGTTATCCGCATGTCACCCGTGGGTAATCCCGAGATATGGGCGCAGAACGCAGTGGCCAGCCAATACAACAAGGCCGTGGATGATCACAACAGTGACCTGCGCAGCGATCCGGCCAACCTGACAAAGGCTGGTCGACTTAAGCCAGGGCGCAAGCTGAACGACAGCATGGATATCGTGGCCCCTGAAGGCTACGTCGGCGGGCGGTTCCGGGCGAACTGGCACCTCTCCATTGATGTAGTGGAGAGCGTGACCTTTGACGAGGTTGATCCAGGCGGGCAAGCAACAATCGCTGCATTGGTTTCGGCTGTCAGCGACTTCACCGCCGGACAGACTGCCTACCTGATCAACAACTTGCCGTATGCCATTCCGCTTGAGTTCGGGCATTCGACCCAGGCACCCGGCGGCATGGTCCGCATCACCGTGGCCCGCTTCCAGCAGATCGTGCAGGAGACCATCAGGAACAACCAGATATGAGCCACAACATCATTGCCTCAATCTACGAGGCCAAGCTGATCAACTGGGCGAAAGCATTGCCGGTGCCGCTGAAGGTCGTCGTCGAGAATGAAGCGTATACGCCTGCGAACGGCGTGACCTACCTGAAGGCGTTCACGCTGCCGGCCGATACCGCGAGCAACACGCTCGGCGGCGACCACAAGCTGTACACGGGCGTGTTCCAGGTCAGCATCGTGACGCCGTCGGGCAAGTACCGCGGTGCAGCGGGCGTGATCGCTGATCAGATCGCCGCGCTGTTCCCTCTGTACGAGCGAAACACGAAAGGCGCATTGACCGTCGTGACCATGACGCCGGTTGACCCAGGCCCCGGCATTCCAGACGACACCACCTATACGGTGCCGGTTTCGTTCTTGTACCGAGCCGACACCAACTGAATTAGCCCGTTGGGCAAACCCAGAACCCGCCATTGAGCGGGTTTTGTCATTTCTGCAAAGAGGAAAACCCATGAGCGTCAAGATTCCCAACGGCACCACGTTCGAGATCGCAGCCATCCTGAGCACTTCCAAAGCGTTCACCGCTATCAGTAACGCCAAACCGGCGGTGCTGACCGCTGCCGCCCACGGCCTGGCCGATGGCGACGTGATCGTAATTGATTCCGCCTGGGCGAAGCTGAACGGTCGACCGGCTCGCGTCATCGACTCCGAAATCGGCGAGTTTGCGGCTGAAGGCGTAGATACCACCAGCGTGAAGAACTACCCGGTCGGTTCAGGTGCAGGCTCTGTCCGTGCCGCTTCTGGCTGGACGCAGATCGCGCAAATCACTGAGCCAGCTGCCAACGGCGGCGAACAGCAATTCCTCACTTACGGCTTCCTCGAAGACGATGATGACCGTCAACTGCCCACCACCAAGTCGGCCAGCAGCATGACGTTGCCGGTTGCCGATGATCCATCTAAAGCCTATGTGGCTCTGGTCGAGGCTGCCGACGAAGACAAAGAGCCGCGTCTGGTGCGCGCGAACCTCCCAGGCGGCGCGACCATTTACTACTACGCCTACGTGTCGATCACCGCGACCCCGACGCTGAGCCGCAACAACATCATGACGCGGACCATCACGCTGTCGTTCGCCTCCCGCCCAACTCGCTACAACGCCTAAGGGGTTCCCATGGCAAAGTTTTCCATCGCGCCTAAGCCGACGTTTACCGTCGATGTGGCCATCCCGCAGGTGGGCGGCAAACCAGCAATGGTGCCGTTCACCTTCAAATATCGCGACCGTACGGCGCTGGCTGAACTGTTCGATGCCTGGAAGGCAAAAGCGGAAGCCATTGGCGAACGCTTCAAGGGCACGGAGCCGACTCTGGTAGACGTGACTGCCGCCGAGGTTGAGCAAGGAGCCGATCAGATCAAGGATCTGGTTTTGTCTTGGGGTTTCGACGACAAGCTCAACGATGAGTCGATCACAGCCCTAGTGAAGAGCTGCGTCGGTGTTTCAGATGCCGTGGTGAAGGCCTACAGCGAAGCCTTCGGCAAGGCCCGTCTGGGAAACTGACCGCCGCTGCCCGCGCGCTCTACGAGGCCGACGGCGACCCCGAGCAAATGGCGATGTTCGGCTTCTCGCCAGAGGACTACGACGAAACCTTCGAAGTTTGGCCGGACAACTGGAAGGCCTTCCTCGTCATGGATTCGATGGGGACTCAGTGGCGCACAGGCGCATGCGGCGCAACTGGACTCGATTACGGCGTCCTTCCGAACGTGATGAGGCTTGTCGGTGTTTCGGCGAAGGATCGCCCAGGTGTGTTTCAGGACATCCGCGTAATGGAATCGGAAGCCATCGCGGTCATGGCCCAAGCCCGCGACAACAGCCCGTGAAAACGGGCACTTATTCAAGGTGAGTCGATGAACATTGCAGAACTCGGCATTAAGGTCGACTCGGCTGATGCTGCCCAGGCTGCGACCGATCTCGATAAGCTGACCAAGTCCGGTGAGCGTGCAGAGCAATCCGCCGTTGGCCTGATGAAAGAGATGGAAGCGCTGGAGAAGTCGTTGTCGAAAGGCGCGACCACTACGCAGGAACTGGCCAAGCAGCGCGAGAGTCTGGCGAAACTCACCAAGACCGGCGCTTATGGCGAGGCCGAATTCACCAAGATCACCGCGCAGCTCGATAAACAACAAGTGGCCCTGGCCAAGTCCACCCTGGACGAGCAGAAGGCCCTGAATAGTCTGCTCGGCGCGATCGACCCGGCACGCGCGGCCATGGGCAAGCTCGACACCCAAGTCGAGCAGTTGGGCAAGCACCTCGACGCAGGCCGGATCAGCCAGGACCAGTACAACGCGGCGTTGAGCAAGATCGACGGAAACTATGCGGCGCTGGAGAAAACCGCCACCGGTTTCGACCGGCTGAAGCTTGGCACCCGCCAGGCGCAGGAAAACGTCGTTCAGCTGGGCAACGCGTTGTCGTCCGGTGATTGGGGCAGCGGTGTTCGTGCCGTGGCTCAACTGGGCGCAGGTGCAGGCGCATCAGCTGCTGGCTTGTTTGCCATCCTTGCGCCGATTGCACTGGCCACTGCCGCCGTCGGCGCTCTGGCTGTTGCCTATTACAAGGGCAGTGAAGAGCAGGATTCCTACAACAAGTCGCTGGTGATGACCGGTAGTTTCGCCGGTGTTAGCGCTGGTCAACTGGGCGAAATGGCCCGACAGGTAAGCGCTACGGTGGGTACCACTGGCCAAGCTGCTGCTGTTCTCGCGCTGCTGGCTGACAACGGCAAGATCGCGGGCGAGAGTTTCACCGGCATCACCCAGGCCGCCGTTTCTATGCAGGAAGCGACGGGTAAGGCTGTCAGCGAAACCGTCGCCGAGTTCTCGAAGCTTGCCGACGATCCGGTGAAGGCATCTGCTGCACTCAACGAGCAGTACCACTACCTGACCGCCTCGGTTTACTCACAGATCGCAGCACTGGAAGAGCAGGGCGACCACGCAGGTGCTGTGAAGCTGGCGACCGAGCAATATGCGGATGCCATCAACGAGCGCACGCCGAGAATCCTCGAAAACCTAAGCTTCTGGGAGAAGGGTTACAACGCAGTTGCGCGTGCGGCTGACAACCTGAAAAACATCGGTCGCAGCAACATCGGCTCCGATATTGAGCAGGCTCAACGTGATCTAACCCGGGCCGAGTCTGGGGATGTTGGCCTGTTTCAAAACAAGCAGGAAATGATCGACCTCTACCGCAACCGGCTGAATATGCTGGAGGACCAGAAGGCCGCTGAAGCAGACATTGCCAAGTACGACGGCGAGCAGGCCAAGGCACAGCAAAGCGCAGTCGTGGCGATGTCCAAAGTGGACGCGATCACCAAGTCTTCGCTGACCAATGAGCAGAAGCGCGCCGAGGCGATCAAGGATTACAAGAAAAGCCTTGATGATATCCGGAAGGTAGACCCGAAAGACTCTCGGCTTGATCCGGCAGCAGTCGCCAAGAACATGGCGAACCTCAACGACAAATTTAAGGACCCGAAGGCTGCCGCAGGCAGTGCTGACCTGACCAGCTTCAACAACGCGAAGAATGTATTGGCCGAAACCCTGGCCTACTACAAAAACGCGGACAAGGAGCTCGAAGCATCGCAGCGGGCTGGGGTGATCTCTCAGGCCAGTTACACCGAGCAGCGCGTCAGCCTGCTGAAGCAACAGTCGGAAGAGGTTGCCCAGAGTTACCAGTCGGAAATCGATGCACTCGAAGCGGCCAAGGCAAAAAAGGGCACAACCGCGGCGCAGGTCATCCAGATCGATCAGAAGATCGCCGATGCCCGCAGCGCCATGGTCAAGGCGCAGCAGGATAGCGACAGCGAACTGTCGATCATCGCCACCAACGAAGAAGGTCGCCTGCGCAAGCAGACTCTGGCTGTCAGCACGTACACCAGCGCGCTGCAACAGCAGGTCGAGACGCTTCGACAGCAAGGACTGCGTGCGGCTTCTGGCCTTGGCCAGGGTGACCGCCAGCGCGGGCTGACGGATCAGCAGAACGGCATCGATGATCGCTTCAACCAGCAGAGCCTTGAACTGGCCAACCAGTACGGCGACGGCTCGCGCGGCATGAGCCTCGACGAGTACACCCAGAAGCTGGAGGCGCTGAAAACCACCCAGCAGGATCTGCACGACACCGTGCAATCCAACTACGACGAGATGACCGCCGCTCAGGGCAACTGGAGCGCCGGCGCGTCGTCGGCGTGGCAGAACTACCTGGAGTCGGCGCGGGATGTTGCCGGACAGACGAAAAGCTTGTTCAGCAACGCCTTCAGCTCGATGGAAGACGCGATCGTCAACTTCGCCATGACGGGGAAGGCCTCGTTCGGTGATTTCACGAAGTCGATCATCGCAGACATGGCGCGCATAGCTACACGGCAGGCCAGTTCGGCGCTGCTGGGTAGCTTGGTCGGGGCTGCCACCAGTTATTTCACTGGCAGCGGTACCGCCGCTTCGGCGGGATCTACTCAGGCTGGCTACAGCGGCGACCTTTCAGGCTTTACGCCGGTGGCCAGTGCCAAAGGTAATGTCTTCGACACGCCAGGCCTGAGCGCCTACTCGAATAGCGTGGTCAGTTCTCCGACCATTTTCCCGTTCGCCAAGGGCGCAGGGCTGATGGGCGAGGCCGGGCCGGAGGCGATCATGCCGCTGACCCGGACTGCCGGCGGTCATCTCGGCGTGCGTGCGCTGAGCGGTGGCAGCAGCGGATCGAACATCAGCATCAATGCACCGGTCACCGTAGCGATTCCAGATCGCAGCTCTGAAGGGATGCAGCTCGACCAGCAGGCGCTTTCGCAAAACCTCCAGACGCAGATGAAGGCCGCAGCAGAGAGAGCCGTGGCCGAGTCGTGGCGTGCTGGCGGCGTGAGTTTCCGCAACGTTAACGGGAGAGCCTGATGGCGATTGAGACATTCACCTGGCCAACTCAGCACGGTGATGCACCCGAAATTACCTATCGGGTGCGCACCGCGCAGTTTGGCGACGGTTACAAGCAGGAGTCTGGCGACGGTCCGAACAACAAGGTGGACGCTTACCCGGTTACCTACAGCGGCCCAAAGGCCAAAGTTCTGGAAATCATGGTGTTCCTTGATCGGCACGCGGGGGCAAAAGCTTTTGCCTGGACAACCCCGCTCGGCCAGCTCGGACTGTTCACCTGCAAAAATCCCGTTCCCACTCCGGTGGGCGGCGGCGTATTCAAACTCACGGCTACCTTTAACCGTGCTTTCCAGCCATAAGGAACACCCATGCCGCTGATCAGTGACATCCAGGTCCTAGAGCCTGGCAGCGAAGTGCTGCTCTTTGAATTGGACGGTACGGATTATGGTGCGGACATTCTGCGCTTCCATGGGCACGCCATCCCGCATACGCCGGCCGAGATCATTGCCGCCGGTGGTGATGCGGAGCTGTTGCCAGCCAAGGCCATTTGGTGGCAGGGCAAGGAGTACGGCGCCTGGCCCATGCAGATCGACGGCATCGAGGCCAACGGCGACGGTACAGCGGTACGGCCTTCGCTGTCGGTCGGCAACGTCAACGGACGCATCACTGCGTTGTGTCTGGCATTCGACGATCTGCTCGAGTTCAAGCTGACCATGCGCCACACCTTGGGCACGTACCTCGATGCGGTCAATTTCCCGGCGGGCAACCCGACGGCAGACCCAACCCAAGAGACGATAGAGGTCTGGTACATCGACCAGAAAACGAACGAGGACGGAGAGACGGTTAGTTGGGAGTTGGCCAGCCCGGGCGACGTTGGAGGTGAATCCATTGGGCGGCAGGCGACGACCCTGTGTCACTGGTGCCTCACCGGCGGCTACCGAGGGCCGAGCTGCGGTTACACCGGGGCGTACGTTACGAAAGACGGGGTGGTCACTGATAACCCGGAATTGGACGAGTGCGATGCAACGCTGGGCCGGGGCTGCATCCCCCGCTTCGGTGAGGGCAACCCGTTGCCGTTTGGTGGATTCCCTGCCGTCTCCCTAATCGCCCGGAGCTGATCATGCGCAAGCACATCTTGAGCGCGATCCAGGCACACGCGGCTGCCGAGTACCCGAAAGAGTGCTGCGGCCTGCTACTGGGCATTGGGCGCAAACAACAGTATTACCCTTGCCGGAATATCTCGACCGAGCCGAACGAAGAGTTTCGGATCGATCCGGAGGAATACGCTGCGGCGGAAGACATGGGCGAGGTGATTGGTATTGTTCATTCGCACCCGGACGCCACCAGCAGGCCGTCGCCGCGAGACTTGGCCATGTGCGAGGCCACGGCCTTGCCTTGGCACATCCTAAGTTGGCCCGAGGGCGATCTGCGCACGGTCATGCCTACCGGTGAAGTGCCGCTGCTGAAGCGGCCATTCGTGCATGGCGCCTGGGACTGCTGGCAGGTTTGTGCCGATTGGTACAAGCGCGAGTGGGGGCTGGAGTTCGAAGCCTTCAAGCGCGCTGATGGTTGGTGGGAGAGCACCGACAACACCAGTCTTTACGAGGCGAACTACGAGGCGGCCGGCTTCTATAAGGTCGACCAACCCCAGCGCGGGGACATGATCGTGATGGAAGTGGGGCGGACGGTTTACCCGAACCATGCCGGGATCTTCCTCGGTGCCGAGCCGGCGTTACCAGCTGAGGATTCGGCCATCTTCGGACCTGGTCCTTTTCTGCTGCACCACCTGTACGGTCGGCCGAGCGAGATCATCGTCTTCGGCGGGCCTTGGCTTCAACGCACACGCTTGATCCTCAGGCACAAAGATGTACTACCAACCACATGATGCGGGATTCCCGCCGGAGTGCTCATGAACAGCAGCAAACAAGGAGAAACCCCGCATGACACAATTGCAGTTACGTGCTGTATTTCATCCACGGGATCTGCGAAGGGTGAAGTCCTGCAAGCAGCCTGGCCAGATCTGGTCGACCGTGATAGCGGAAGGTTCCCCGAGAATCTTGTGACGCCAGAACAACGGGAACTTCAGGAAAGTACGGCTGGAACGATGCACGGATTGGCTGTGCTGCAGATGAAGAATTTGTATAGTGGTGCTTGACTATCACGACTGCGAAAGTAACGCCCCCATGCTTGATAAGGGCCCCCTCAAAGCTACTCATATTGACCTCCAGGTCATTAACGCGCCGAAATTGGCGCAATCCCAGTCCTTGGGCTTGCAGGCAAAGGACTGGGAAATCCTTAAAAATGGCGGGCGCCTCAACTGGATTTAGAATCCCAGCCTGTTACTTCGTCGTTCTCGACAGTAATGCGCAGCCCGTATCGGTTCGCCCCCTGATGGCGATACTTCCAAATATCACGAGTTTTGGTTTTCAGAAGTTTGCGATCGGTGGCGGTTGGATAACCGAGGGCGTCGGCGAGCTGTTCCGATGTTTGACCGATCCAGATCGTCT
This sequence comes from Pseudomonas sp. BF-B-26, assembly GCF_019956495.1. Taxonomy (NCBI): domain Bacteria; kingdom Pseudomonadati; phylum Pseudomonadota; class Gammaproteobacteria; order Pseudomonadales; family Pseudomonadaceae; genus Pseudomonas; species Pseudomonas sp. BF-B-26. The sequence goes on from NZ_JAHBDP010000063.1 coordinate 53,378, forward strand.
TTTTGAGTATTTTTTGGACGATAACTTCGTCCTCATATTTTTCCCGCAGATAGCGTAAACGTGCCCGCTTCTTTAACCATTTATTAAGGAATAGGAGCAGCAAAAATCCGACTACAGCCAGGGCCGGGATCTGCCAACCAACGGTTTTGTTCATCTTGTCGAAAAGATAGATCGGCACTCCGACGACGAGCGCGATCATGAACAGCCACCCAGTCATCGCCTGCTCAGCTTTCGAAACCCGCTTCGCCATGTCCTAATCCCTGTGAACGACTGATTGATAGCCGAAAGCTACTACTTTGTTCGGCAAGGCGTTACTGGGGATTCGTACAGCTGGATGAGCCTTGACCTCAGTGCTATGGTTCACGCTCAATTAGGCAAAGGAGATGCTCGATGGCCGCTGTGAAGACGTACTCTTTCAAGCTGAAAGCAAGTAATGGAACTGGCATGAACAACGTTTTGCAAAACGGTGTGGACCAGCGAGAGGCGGAAAGAAAGATTCTTGAAAAGTACCCTGGAGCTACGATCCTAGATGTCCGGCAGAAGTAAATGAAAGCCCAGCCCACCTGCTGGGCTTTTTAGTTTCTTGCATGCCAGTGCTACAGTCGCCCACTTTCAGGATGAGGAAGAATCATGCGGATTTTGATAGGTGCGGTGGCGGTGATGCTGTTGGCGGGATGTTCTTCTAATCCGATATCTGTGAACGAAGCCGTGCAGGCTCCAAGTGACGAAATTTACGCCTTCCAATCAAGACCTGCGGGTGCTTACGGGACGGTCACGGTGGTGAGGGATGGCGGGGTTAATTCGTCAGCCTGCGACTTTGTCATCTATGTAGATGGCAAGAGAGCGGCAAAACTTGGTTCTGGCGAGAAAGCATCGTTTTTTGTCGAACCAGGCTCGCTAAATATTGGTGCAGGACCGGGTAGTGGGCTGTGTGCAGGGCCAGCTATTAGAACGGTTGCCGCTACCGCTCAAGCTAATAAAGAGGTGATTTACCGGGTGAGTTCTGACATGACAGGGTTAGTCCTCGGCCCCTATGTCGAGTACCAATAAACGTGAGTTCCTAGCCTCCTTCGGGCACCTGATCAGTGACGTAAGGCGAATCGCTGAAAGCGTAGATCCGTAGAAGGTGCGGCCCTCAGCTCGAGCAGATTTTTTGATCGAGTCGCTCGATGCTACATTGCCCGCTTTCCACAGGAGTGACCTGCATGAAATTATTCGTAGGGGGGTTGGCTGTTGCGTTGTTGGCGGGGTGTGTGTCTCCTGGCGACTTGCAAAAGAACGACCCCAGCTTAAAGGCAGCTACCGCGAAAGACCCAAAGCGTTATGCGCTCTGCGTCTTCCCAAAGTGGCAGGACGCGCGCAGCGACGCTTCGATGTCGGAAACGGAGAACGGTTACCGTCTGCTCGTCGCGAACAACAACATGACCGATGAGCTGCTTGATATCCGCAAGTCGGCGAAGGGAAGCACGGTCACGCTATATCAGCGAATGGCTTGGTCTCCTGGTTATGGCCGGGGCGAAATGAAGCAGGCGATAAACGACTGCCTCTGACGATCATCAAATGAGCCGCCTTCGGGCGGTTTTTTATGCCTGGAGAAAACCTATGGCAGCGCTCGTGAACAACAACCAATCCATGACAACTATTCTGCTGTCCGGACCGCTGATCAAGCTTTTTGGCCGCGAGCACTACAGGGATCTTGGCAGCAAGTCGGTAGGTGAAGCATTTAAGGCTCTGAAATGCACGATCGAAGGATTCGAGGCGGCGATTAAAAATCTAGAGCGCCGCGGTATGCGCTTCGCAATTTACCGCAATCGAAAAAATGTCCCCGAGAAAGACTTTGCACTGGGTGGGGCGCAGGAAATTCGTATTGTCCCGGTGATCAGCGGCAGCAAACGTGCTGGTCTGCTGCAAACGATCATTGGCGCAGTCCTGATTGCCGCGTCGTTCATTCCCGGCTTTCAGGCCCTGGCCCCTGTCGGCATCGCCCTTGTCGCGGGCGGCGTAATCCAGATGCTCAGCCCGCAGGCGTCAGGTCTTAAACAAAGCGCATCCCCTGAGAACTCGCCGTCCTACGCCTTCGGCAGCGCCAAAAACACCACTGCCAGCGGCAACCCGGTACCGATCTGCATTGGCGAACGCCGGTGGGGCGGTATGATCATTTCCGCATCGATCCTTGCCGAAGACAAAGCGTAAACCGCACGCAGCAAGCAGGCCGCCCATGAGGCGGTTTTTTTTCGCCTGGAGGAAAGCATGGGCGCAGCAAAGAAGATCGACATCCACGGCGCGAAGGGCGGGGAGAGCAAACCAAAATCACCGACCGAGGCCAGCGATAGCCTGCGCTCGACCAACCTGGCCAAGCTGCTTATCGCCGTGGGCGAGGGCGAGTTCGACGAAGTCCCAACCGATTACGACATCTATCTGGACAACACCCCGATCCGGGACGCGAGCGGTAACTACAACTTCCCTAATGTGAAGTGGGACTGGCGCTCGGGTTCCGTCGACCAAACCTATATCCCTGGTATTCCATCGGTCGAAAACGAAACCACGCTCAACGTAGAGCTGCGCAGCGATTCGCCTTGGGTGCGATCGATCAGCAACATTCAGCTTTCAGCCGTTCGGGTGCGCCTCGCTTGGCCTGCGCTGCAACGCCAAGACGATGAAGGCAACATTGGTGGCTATCGTATTGATTACGCCATTGATGTGGCCACCGACGGCGGCGCCTATCAGCAGGTGCTGGTCGACGCTGTGGATGGCAAGACCACCACGCGGTACGAGCGCTCGCCGCGCATCAACTTGCCGGACGCCACCGTCGGCTGGCAGATCCGCGTCCGCCGCCTGACGCCGAACCAGAACAGCAACAAAATCGCCGACACGATGCTGATCGCCGGTTACACCGAGGTGATCGACGCCAAGCTGCGGTACCCAAACACGGCGCTGCTCTACATCGAATTCGACGCAGAGCAGTTCACTAACATTCCGGCGGTCACCGTGAAGTGCCGTGCGCGCAGATGGCAGGTGCCGAGCAACTACGACCCAATCGCCCGAACCTACACCGGCACGTGGGACGGCTCCATGAAACAGGCCTGGACCAATAACCCGGCCTGGATCACGTACGGCGTTTGTACTGAAGACCGTTTCGGCCTGGGCAAACGCATCAAGTCGTTCATGGTCGACAAGTGGGAACTCTATCGGATTGCGCAGTACTGCGACCAGCTGGTGCCGAATGGCCTCGGCGGTGTAGAGCCGCGCTTCCTCTGCGACATGAACCTGCAAGGTAAGGCTGATGCCTGGTCCCTGTTGCGCGACATCGCCGGAATCTATCGGGGCATGACCTACTGGGCTCAGGGCCAACTGGTTATGCAAGCGGACATGCCGCGCGCGCAGGACTTCGACTATGTGTTCACCCGCGCCAACGTCATCGACGGGAAGTTCTCCTACGGCAGCGCCTCGGCCAAGACTCGGTACACCCGGGCTCTGGTCAGCTACGACAACCCGGCGAACAACTACGACACCGATGTGATCCCCTTCGCGGACTTGGACCTTCAGCGCCGCATGGGTGACAAGCCGACCGAGCTGAGTGCAATTGGCTGCACCCGTGCGTCCGAGGCGCAGCGCCGCGGCAAGTGGGCGATCCTCAGTAACAATCAAGACCGTACCATTTCGTTTAAGACCGGCATGGAGGGGGTGATCCCGCTCCCGGGCCACATCATCCCTGTGGCCGATTCGCTGCTGGCGGGCCGTGAGGTCGGCGGACGCATCTCTGTCGTCGCTGGCCGTGTCGTGACGCTGGACCGTGACACCCAGGCCAAGGCCGGTGATCGCCTGATTATCAACCTGCCGGGTGGCAGGGCTGAAGGTCGCACTGTGCAAAGTGTGAACGGTCGCGCCGTGACCGTGACCACCAACTACAGCGAAGCACCACTGCCACAGCTGCAATGGGCATTGGACGCCGATGATTTGGCGATTCCGCTGTACCGCGTGCTGCGGACCAGGCGCACCGCCGAGGGCGACTTCGAAATCAGTGCGCTGCAGTACGACCCAAGCAAGTTCGCCTACATCGACACCGGCGCCCGCCTGGAAGAGCGGCCGATCAGCGTGATTCCGATCACCGTCGTTACGGCGCCGGCCAGTGTGACCGTTACGTCAAACTCGGTTGTATCCCAGGGCATTGCCGTCGCCACCATGACCATCACCTGGCCGGCGGTTGCTGGCGCAGTCGGCTACGACGTGGAGTGGCGCAAGGACAGCGGCAACTGGATCAAGCTGCAGCGTACAGGGATGACCAGTGTCGACGTGGTGGGCATCTACGCCGGCGCTTACGTGGCCCGCGTCCGCGCGGTGAGTGCCTTCGACATCTCGTCAATTTGGCGCAACTCGATCCTGACCAACCTGAAGGGGAAGGAAGGTTTGCCGCCGGCGGTGTCGTTCCTGACGGCCACGCCGCTGCTGTTCGGCATCTACCTGAAGTGGGGTTTCCCGGCTGGCGCCGAAGACACCCAGCGGACTGAAGTCTGGTACGGGCCGACGACCAGCTTGGAAGCTGCAACCAAGCTGACCGACCTGTCGTACCCACAAAGCGATTTCTCCATGCTTGGCCTGAAGGCTGGTGTGACCTTCTACTTCTGGGCGCGGCTGGTGGATCGGATCGGCAATATTGGTCCGTGGTATCCGATCGGCCTAGGTGTGCAGGGTCAGTCCAGCGCAAACGCAGCGGACATCCTTGAGATGATCGCCGGGCAGATCACTGAGACGGAGCTCGGCCAGGACCTGTTGGACGAGATCGAGAAGATACCTGGGCTTCAGGCGCAGATCGATGCGCTGGACGGCCTCAAGGGTTACGACCCACAAGTCCCCTATGTTGAATACGATCTGGTTGTGGTCGGCAAGCGGATTTATCAGGCTACCGGCGCCGTGCCGCTCGAAACCCCTCCGCCGAATGAGGACTTCTGGCTGGATGTTGGCCAGACCGTCGAGACGGCCAATGGCCTGGCGCAACAGGTCGCGACCAACACTGCCGAGATCACCGAGCTCGACGGCGTGGTCACTGCCCAGGTTACGGCGCTCCAAACGTTGCGGGCGTCATCCCGAGACGACAATGGCGAAGGGGATCTGGCGGATGCGCTGAAGGGCTGGACCAGCACCGCGGCGATCGCTTCCGAATCAAAGGTTCGCACCTCTGAAAACGAAGCGATGGCACAGAGGATCACTACCTTCGACGCTGCCATCGGCGAGAACGCGGCGAACATCACCGAGCTGGAACAAGTGGTCGCCACCAACGAGTCAGCAACGGCCACGAAGATCGATCAGGTGAATGTGTCGGTGGGGCAAAACACCGCCGCGATTCAGCAGACTTCGACGGCCTACGCCGACACCGCCGGCAAGCTGAGCACGATGTGGTCAGTGAAGATGCAGGTCACCGCGGGAGGGCAGTACGTCGCAGCCGGTATCGGCTTGGGTATCGAGAACACCGGCGCCGGTCTGCAAAGCCAGTTCCTGGTGAGTGCGGACCGATTTGCCATCGTCAACACCATCGCCGGCGGCGCCATCTCGGTTCCGTTTGCGGTGCAGGGTGGGCAGGTGTTCATGAACTCGGCGTTTATCGCGGACGGCACCATCACCAACGCCAAGATCGGCAGCTACATCAGCTCGACCAACTACATCGCCGGCCAGCAAGGCTGGATTCTCAATAAAGACGGAACGCTTGAAATCAACGGCATCGTCCCTGGGCAGGGGCGACTGGTGATCAACTCGCTGAACGTCTCGGTCTACGACGCCAACAACGTGTTGCGTGTCCGTCTCGGCTATCTGGGGTGAACTATGGCTTCATTTGGCCTACGTGTTTTTGATGAAAGCGGTGGCCTATCCATGGACACCAACAGCTTCACCTACCAGGTGATCTGGCAGGGCGTGATCGACTTCAGTGGAGTCGCGCCCGACTACACGCTGAGCATTCCGGGCTTCAACCCGGCTAACTGCGTGTTCATGATCATTCCGACAAGGGCGCAGGATGTGCAGTCGTCCGAAACAGACGGCAGCGGGAATCAAAAGTCCTATCCGTTCGTCACGACGGCAGTGGGCCAGGTAGTAGTCAGGCGCAAAAACCCATCCTCAAGTGCTTCCACTATTGGCTCAACGGTTGCCGCCAAGGCCTACGCGATAAGGTACTCGACATGAGTTTTGGTTTTCAGAGCATCAACGACAATGCATTTGTCCAGATTGACGCCGAGGCCCCCAGACTTTGCATGCTCACCAAGGGGGCGTATTCGGGGACTACCAATGCGTCGGGGGTGTTTGCCAGAGCAATCACAAGCCAGGACCCGCCGCTAGTGTTCATTCGCCCGGATCAGGGCGCGATCCAGGTTCCGATATCGGTGTGGTTCACCGGCGGGCCGGGAAACTGGACCGGGTTCACCATGAAGGCATCCAACGTCTACGCCACGTTAAGCGGACAGTACTTCGTGGCCGCCTGGGCGTCCATGGGTACGGCGGCCTATGGGCTACGGATGTGGGACCAGAACGCGGCGCTTGTTTACGACAGTGGCGCGCCGGCGGTTGTCGTGACCTTCGCGGCCGGAAACTGGACGTACCTCGGAGACGAGCAGCTGACCGTGGGCCACCGGTATTTCTGGGGAATTAATAAGATGCTCGGCTCAGGCGAGTACGTCTCCCTGAACCCTTTCGCCATGAACTGCCACAACAATGCGTCGGGTGGGGGGTGCGCGCTTGGCGTCGATTACGCCAACGGCCGGATTATGATGTACAGCCTCGCCACCACTGCCTGGACTGACCAAGGCCACCGGCCATTCCTCTGCGCCAAATTGCTGGCCTGACCCAAAACTTTTCTGGAGATAATCGATGCCCTGGTACAAAACCGGGACGGTTTCTGTCGTCCAAAATTCGAGTGCCGTAATTGGCGCGGGTACCTCTTTTATTGCCAACAGCCGAGTCGGTGATGCTTTCCGTGGCCCGGATGGCGGCTGGTACGAAGTGACCAACATCGCGAGCGATACCGCGCTCTCGATCTCACCGACCTATCAGGGCGCAACCAATAATGCCGGCATCTACGCTTTGGCGCCGATGCAGGGCTATGTGAAAGACTCGGCCGACGCGCTTCGGGCACTGGTCAATCAGTTTGGTGCAAAGCTCGCTGCACTTGGTACCACCGGCAACTACGAAATTCTGCCGGTAGTGAAGGGTGGAACCGGAGCAAGCACCGCGGGAGCCGCGCTCTCCAACTTGGGCGTGTCTGACTTCAGCAAAACGCTGCTGGATGATGCTGACGCTCCAGCCTTCAGAACCACTCTCGGCGCGGCCAAGTCGGGCGCCAACAGCGACATCACATCCTTGTCAAATCTGACGACAGCTCTGTCTCTCGCTCAGGGCGGCACCGGCGGTACGAATTCCGCTGAGGCTCGCGCTGGGCTGGGGCTGGGAAGTGCTGCACTCGCCGCGATTTTGGGCACGGTCTCCCAGAACGGTGGGGTTCCCACAGGCGCGATCTTTGAGTCTGGATCGAGCGCCGCCGGCTCATGGGTGAAGTTCGCCTCCGGGCTGATGATCACAGTGCAATCCCTTGGCGTTACACCTGGCTGGACCGGAGTCACGGCAAATCGATATGCCGGCCCAATTATAGGGAATACGCCCGCCGCATTTGCTGCGGCCCCGTTGCTCTTTGTTCAGATGCGAGATCCAGCTGTTGCAGGACGCTCAGCGTGGTGCCCTTCGGCCGATGCGACCAACGGCAACACATTTAGCCTGTACCTGGCTTCTCCTCCTGCATCAACGGTCACTTCTGTCTTGTCGTTTAATATTTTTGCAGTTGGGAGATGGTTCTGATGAGGATTGAATTGCGCCCGATACGGAGCGACAACAGCCTGAGCGTCATCCGGAGCGGTGATTCCCTGGTGGTGAATGGTGAGGTGTTCGACTTTTCGCCGCTGGCTGACGGTGACACGCTGCCTGCCAACGCGATCAACTCGCAGTGGTTTGCGGGCCAGGTTGATCGCGTCGATGGCAAGCTGGAGCTGACTATATTCTTGCCGCTGCCCATCAACTTCAGTCCAGAGCAGGCATATCCGGAGCCGCTGCTCGATGTTGCTGACGGTGTTGTGAGCCTGCCCCAACCATTGGCAGATCCTGCTGTTACCGTGGAGGCCGCTAAATGAATATCGATTGGAGCAAATTGGTCACCAAAGCGATGAAGGATGCTGTTCTGGCTGCGGAGGCGCTGGCCCTGGCAAAAGCTGAGCTGGCTGCACGGAACAGCGCGGCAGTGTCGCAGATTGCTCGCATTCAAGATCGAGTCGACACGATCGGCTTCGGTATTGAAGTGGGGGAGGCCACTGATGAGGATGTTGCCGAACAGGCTTCGCTACTAATCAATCTGAAGGGTTGGAAGGTCTACAAGTTCGCGCTGGGCAAGGTCACAGTTCAGGCAACCTGGTATCAGGCGCCTGTGTGGCCGGCTGAACCTCCCATCCCAGAGATTGTGGCCGACCCCGTGTTCAGCTCCGACGAAACCATTTGATGTTAAGCCGTCACGGCCATCCGTAAAACGCCCAAGGTCATGGTTGATTGAGGGAAGAATTCTGCTGCCCACGCCCTTGCTCTGCCGAAAGGACCGTATCGTTAGACGGTTTCGTGTGTTCTTCTTGAAATACATTAGATACAATTTGCCACTATCAATGATTTCGGGCGTATGGGATATGCTTGCCGGCCAAAAAAGTGAAAGTGAAGCAAAAAGAATTTTAGGGCTGGATGGGCTTAGGGCGCTATCTGTCATTGCAGTATTTTTTCACCATACCGGTGGAACCTTAATGAAGGGAGGGTACATTGGCGTTGAGGTTTTCTTTGTATTAAGTGGCTACTTGATTACAAGTATTTTATGTAGAGAGAAAAATAAGTCTGGGGCTATCGATTTTGTTGGGTTTTATATTCGTCGTGCCAGACGCTTGTATCCTGCCTTGATTCTCTTGTTAGTTGCTGTCGTAGCTTATTGTGCTATTTATAATAAATATAATTTGACGCTTGAGACTATTCCGTCGCTGTTTTATGTGATGAATTGGTATCGGGCTTTTGAGTGGTACGACGCCGTTCTGACAGGTCACACTTGGTCGCTAGCAATCGAAGAGCAATTCTATTTGTTGTGGCCGTTGCTGCTATCCTTGCTCATATGGTGCTCACCTCGAAAGCTTCCACTCTTCATTTTCGCATTGATCTTGAGCATCGTAGCTTGGAGAACGTACCTGTTTCTCGGTAATGCGCATTTGTCTAGAATATACAATGGGTTTGATACGCATGCTGATGCCTTGTTGGTAGGGGCATTGTTGGCTCTCGTGTCTACCGATGTGCTGCGTCGAGTAGGTCTCCTGTGGGTTCCTGCGCTGGCGTTTCTTCTGGTTGTTCTATTCAACCAGGAGATGACCGACTTCTCGCTTAGTAGACATGGTTTCGGTATCGTTGCAGTAGCGTCCGCAATGGTTATCGCCAAAGTTGTTTCGGATCAGAGCTCTATGCTTGTAAGAGTTTTGAGCTTTAAACCATTAGTTTGGCTTGGGACAGTTTCATATGGATTTTATCTTTGGCACTATCCGTTGATTCAAGCTGTTATGTATGGTGGGCACGATCCGATCTTGGGTTTCTATGGGTCGCTAGCTTACCCAATTCCATTTTTGGTTGGCACGATTTTTTTAGGGACTCTTTTGATAACTTCTATATCCTGGTATTTTGTGGAGAAGCCAATCATAAATTATGCGCATAAAAAAACCTCATTGCGCTCATCGCAAGTGCAAGCGGTTAGTTAATTACGCTCGGCTTCCTCGTGTGATGTAAGAAGATTTTTAAATATTGTTCATTATCTCAGCCCGCTAAAAAGCGGGCTTTTTTTTGCCTGGAGAAAAGTGATGACATCAACCGATAAGGACCTCGACATCCTCGCGCGCACGCTGTGGGGTGAGGCCCGCGGCGAATCGCTGGCCGGGCAGATCGCCGTGGCCTGGACCATCCGCAACCGTGTGAATGACGGCAAGGACAAGTCATGGTGGGGCGAAGGTTACGCCGGCGTGTGCCAGAAGCCGTACCAGTTCAGCTGCTGGAACAGGAACGACCCGAACTATGCGTACCTGAGTGGCGCCAAGCCGATCCCGTTCCGTGAATTTGCCCAGGCGCAGATCGCGGCTGGCCAGGTCGTCGATGGCAAGGTGTCCGACCCGACTGGTGGCGCCACGCACTATTACGCGATCGCCATGAAGAAAGCCCCTGCTTGGGCGGCGAAGGCCACTCAGACACTGATGCTCGGTGGTCACGTGTTTTTCAAGGACGTGCCCTGAAGGCCTTTCGCAAACCGTCGCGAAAACCCCTATTCGCAGGCGTCCTGGCTATTTCTATTTCATAGGTGCATCGCGCCGCCAATGCTACAGTTCTTCTCTAATCGAAAGAGGGGCGGCGAGTGAGCGAAGGAAAGGGGATTTTCAAGGCTGCCATGCATCTGCTGGCGCATATCTTGGTCGGCACTGCTATGTTTATAGCTATCGCAGCAATTGCTTCCATCCTCGAAAAATTCGTACATTGGCTGGAGCAGCAGGGCGTTAGTGAAAACCTTATAGTGGTTTTTGTCTGGGTAGAGCATCTGCTGTTTTATCTAGACATATCCTGCTTTGTGATAATGTTGTTAGGTGCCACGTATACATTTGTGCGTGAGGTCTGGCTGGAGGTGCGTGCCCAATGAGCATGTTCAAAGAAGAATTTCTTAAAGCCGCGAGGGAAACACCTCGAATGTTCTTCGCCCCTATTGTCGGCGCAGTGGAAGCCGTTCGTCGCGAATTCAAGGTGCTCGGTAAAGACAAGGACAAGGACAAGGACAAGGAAAAGGACGACAAAGTCTTAGTGATACGCGTCCGCACATTCAGGCGATTTCGTAAGGCAGCACATAAAGCTCGTAAAGACGCTGTGGCCTCTCGAGATAAAATCGCCTGATTTACGTAGTACCACCCTCCACAGGAATTGGCGCTATAACTTCCGGCCCTTGGTTCCGTACATTGCCCACCGATCGGCCCACTGGGTACCACTCGAACACCTCGGTTGGCTCACCCTGAAATAGCCCCATTTGCTCGGCGCGCTCCTTGGGCGTTGCTGGGGCGAGCCATTCCCGGGCAAGTTCGGGATTCAGAGCGACTGGCCGCCGGTCATGGATGTCGACCATTCCTCCAGCGCTGTCTGCGGTGATGATAACGAAGCCGTCATGCTCGCTGGGTTCACGTTCGGCGTTTGGGTATTGGCCGATCGCGGCGCACAAGATCGGCGCTCTATCACGTCGACGGATCAGATAAGGCTGTTTCTTCGGTCCGCCTTCATAAACCCACTCAAACCAGTTATCGATCGCGATGATTGCTCGGTGCGGCCAGATCGCTTTGAAGAATGGGCCATGGGCTACTTTCTCAACTCGAGCGTTGATCGGCACGACGCGGTCTTTGGCCCAGTGCGGGCGCCAGCCCCAACGAACCATGTCAGCGCGCAGAAACTGACCATCTTGGTGAAAGAGGGCAAGCTGAGTGCTCGGAGCGGCGTTATAGCGCTCGAAAGGCTGGTCGCCGGCATAGTTGATCAGTGCGTTTGGAATACTGAGCGCTGCCACAAAGTCGTGAATGCCCCGGTACTGGGAAAGTCGTCCGCACATGGCTAAACCCTCAATCTGAATACTGAGCTTAGATGATCGTCTTTGAGTCAGGGGTTAGGCCATCCAGTAACCCGCGCAGCCGGTCAGCTTCCCGCTTGTAGCCTCTCGCTGCTATGTCGAGGTCGTATAGCTCCTTGCGGACTTTTGCGAGCTGCCCGGATCGCTCCCGAAGATTGCTCATTGCTACGTCACGTTGCGCCGAGGCTTCGTCGTACATTTGCACCAGGCCGAAGATGTTCTCCCGAGCGCTGCGCAGTTGTAGATTCAATTCCTGGACTTCGTTTTCCAGCATCAGTTTGTAATGGGTGATGGTTTCCAGTTCGGTCGGGCATCCAAGCCAGTCGCTGGTGTCTTCGATGTCGAGGGGGTCCACGGTCGTGCCTTATAGATACTGTTCGGATATACAGTAATCGAGACGTAGCGATCAGACGAGGGAGGGGCGACGAACTGCATGTATCAGTCTGGCGTCATTAGAACCGCCAGCGTCAGCTTGATGAACTCTTCATTCTTGTCGATGGTGTCCAGGGCGCCGCGCACGTTGTCAGCGACGTCAGCCGAGCCGCGCGCCTCGACCCAATTGGAAAGCTCCAGGATGGCGGCTTCCAAGGCGAGTTGGTTTTCGTTGATCTTGAACAGTAGGGAGGGGAGCAGGTCTGAATTTGGCAAGGCGATTCCTCTGTGTGGTTGGGAAAAGCGTAGCAGTCAAAAAAGGATTGGTGTTCGGTCGGCAGGACGCCGGGGGAGGGGCGTGACTTTTGCGTGGAGTCTAGTGCAATCACATGCGCGCTTAGAGATATGCAGGATCGGCATACCTTTTGTTTTTATCACCTCGCGCTGAGCGCTTTTTTATGAACTTAAATCAGAGGTTTTTCCGGACCGCAATCTTTTTCAGGTATGCGGAAACATTGGGCTGCATGGCATCCTTCCAAGCCTGATTGCGGACCGGAAAACCTATTGAAAGGCGCAGCCTGATTGAATTTCCCTTGGGACTTAAAATCCCCCGCTCGTAAGGGCGTGCCGGTTCGATTCCGGCTTCGGCACCATGAATATCAAGGGCTTGCGCTTAACGGCGTAGGCCTTTTTCGTTTCTGATTGGTTTTTGTCCGGGTTGTTCTTCGTGTGCCACTCAACGGCTGCTGGCCAATGGTTGGCTACCCAGAGTACTTTGCAGGCCGGCATCAACCCCGCCTCGGGTCCATCCGCCAAACCCGGAAAAAAAATCGATTACTGTGAACATAAGTGATCCTCGCCGGCTGGCGTGATTCGTTGAAGTGGGGTATTTGTGTTCGGCCCGGCATGGAGCCGGATCAGGAGATCGAAATGGTGTTAGTGGATAGGCCATACCCAGTTGTCTATGAGCATCGAGGCGTTAAAGCGAAGATTGATTTCGAATGGGATAGCGACAGTGATTCTGTGCCAACAGGACTTAGAATCGCTGTAGAGAACAAAGAAAGCCGGGTTGAAGCAATCCGTGAAAATGCAAAGTACAACAGCTTCAATGAGGCGTTAGCTCGCGGTAAAGCATTGGCGAGGCTAGACATCGATTTGACTCTTGGGCCTGATCTTTCGGCTTGAAAACAGTACTCAACGCAATAGGTGAGGGTGGGTCAGGCGGTGATCCGCTCGCCGATCACCGTGGTGGTGAAGCTCACCGAGTACTCGGTCACCAGTTCGAAACTGCCGCCGCAGGTATCGCACTCCATTTTTTTATCGCCGTAGTCCTCCGATTCAATGTGGATGACTGTGGCGCAGTGCGGGCACTTACACTCGTCTTGGCAGCGATAATCCCACTCGTTGTGTTCGCCCTCGGCGACCTTTGCCAGTGCCAGTGCCGCGGCTTTGGCCTGGGCATCTTCCGCATCTTGGCAGGGCTTGCAGGTCCAGCCATCAGGGGGGCTCCATGGCGTTTCTGTCAGCTTTGACCGGTGAATGCTGCACAGCCGGAAAACGTCGTGCTTATCGCAAACGCTGTAGTTCCACTGTTCGCCTGTGCCGTTGCACTTCGCGCAGCCAGAAACCCAGTACCAGGCGCTGTCGATACGCTCGGCGTACAGACCTACCTCGGGCGGGGCCAGGCGCACTTCAGGAAGACCATTGCGATGTGGCTTGTCGTGCAACGCGTGATTCCAGATGTCGGTGCTGCCGGAGCGCAGGCGCTCCGTCCATTCGCCGGAGATTTCCGGAATCAGGATCTTCGTGTTCTTGTCCATGGCGTATCTCCAGTCAGGCGTCGCCCTCCGTGACCGGATGCGACAGTGGTGGGGGTATCTATAGTGGCTGGTTGCTATAAGATTCTCGGCCATCACATGGCCATGGCCGCTAATCAAAAAGGATTTATATGAAGCTGAAAATTACCGCGCTTAGCCTTCTGGCTGTCTTGGCTGGCTGTACCACCGCAGGACCCTACGTCACCAACATTTCCAGCGATGGTCGCAACGGCCTGAACATCGAGAAGTGTGCGGTGAAGATGAACGCATTCATGGGTACTGTTAGCACCGCAGAGTGCACTACTCAAAATTTGCAGCTAAGTCGCAGTAACTGAAGTCGGATCGACGATTTCGTCTTCGGGCTCGCCAGGGTCTTTTGCCAGCGTGCGCAGGCTCTGGGTGCGGAGCGAGCGCGACACCTTTTCGGTGCGGCGGTATCGAAGCCGGCGGCGACAGATTTCGCAGCAACCGCTGATGGATGTCCTGTTGATTGTCCCACTGCACCGGGATGTGCCAGCAGTGTCCGAAGCGCGACGCACATGATCAAGACCCAAACGACAGGCGAAAAAAAACCGCCTTTGCGGGGCGGTTCTTTTGTAAGCCTCAGGTTGCGGCTGAGGCTTGGTGCAGCTCACGGACAACACTAGCGTGGGCGCATAATATTAAGCTTTGCTTATCCGTGCAACGTTATTTTGCTTTGGTTGATTTCCGTCATCTGAAGGTATCGGTAGCGAATTTTGGTGCTCAACGCGTTAGCTTGAACCTGACAGAAATAACGTTTTAAGAAAACGTCATCCCTTTGCCTTGGAACGTTAAAGATCAGCCATAGCGCTTGAGTTTCTAGGTTAATATGCCGGCGCTCACATGCTGGTGCGGCTGTGAGGTTTGGCCGGTGTCATAACAGTTTCACGCCCTCTGACACGGTTTTGCACCCGTGCCGGAATGATGGTTTGGGGGGGGGGGCTCAACCGGCCGCCTCACGGACAACATTAGCGTGTATGTCCGAAGGCACGCGTGATCCGGTAAGTACACTGGAGGTTTGGCCGCCAACCTGGAGGCCAAAACGTATGAAGCTTTTGCTGCGTACGCTGAGCCTCGTATGGAGATTGTTGAAAGCGTTTCGCTTTTACGAGTTCCTGCGAGACCACTTTGACGACCTGAAGTAACGGTCGTTAATGTGGGGAAAAGCCCGTTTCAGTTTCGGCTGAGGCGGTTTTTTTGTCTTGAATAAGCTGTCAAAAATATGATTTATGACCCGGATCATTCTCTGATGCCTGTAAGTCATTTCGTCGGCATCTGTAGGCGTTGACGTGGGCATGCCACTAGAGCCGGATCCGTTACCGCATCTTCTAGACGCAACACTCGCAGAGATGGCGGTTACCGGCTTCGTTCCGGGCACAATGCTCTGGCAACCCTCAAGTACAAGCACGGATATCCCGCGCATCCTGATCATCAACGCTTACAGGGTGGCACGAGATTGAATCTGTGCCCTAAGTCTCGGAGCGCTGGTGACGTGCTGAAGCTGATCCCCCGTTACCGTTCTCATCTCCGCCGGTAATTTCTCCAATGGGCTCGATCAGTTCGGGGCCTTGATTTCGAACATTGCCTACAGCTCGGTTCACTGGGTACCACTCAAACGCCTCGGTGGGCTCGCCCTGGAACAGCACAATTTCCTCGGCGCGCTCCTTCGGCATGGCGGGGACCAGCCATTCGCGAGCGAGCTCGGGAGACAGCGTCACCGGGCGGCGGTCATGAATGTCCACCATACCGCCGGCGCTGTCTGCGGTGATGATAACGAAGCCGTCATGCTCGCTCGGTTCATGCTCGGCGACGGGGTACTGACCGATTGCGGCACACAGGATTGGCGTCTGGTCACGGTGGCGAATCAGGTAGGGCTGTTTCTTTGGTCCGCCTTCATAAACCCACTCAATCCAGTTGTCGATGGCGATGATCGCCCGGTGGGGCCAGATCGCTTTAAAGAATGGGCCATGGGCTACTTTCTCAACTCGAGCATTGATCGGTGCGATGCGATCTTTGGCCCAGTGTGGGCGCCAGCCCCAGCGAACCATATCGGCCCGCAGAAACTGACCTTCTTGGTGAAAGAGGGCCAGTTGCGTAGTCGGTGCGGCGTTATAGTGCTCGAAAGGCTTGTCGCCGGCATAGTTGATCAGTGCGTTGGGAATGCTGAGCGCCGCGACGAAGTCGTGAATTCCCCGGTACTGTGAAAGGCGTCCGCACATGGTTGAACCCTCCGGCTGTACATTCAGGGTAGACCAGTGGCCGCCGCCTTCGTTACAAACCCTCAGCCTGCGCAAGTCGGGCAATCTTCACGTCTCACGTCTCACGGATCAGGCGCACAGCGCCAACCGCCAGCTGGAATGAATGTGCCAAGTGAAGACATGACGGCTTCATTGGCGAAAATATCCGCGGCAAACGGGTCCACCGATGCTGGCAGCAGGCATTGGCCAGTTTTGGCGGGGAGCGTTGAGCACTCGATTTTCCATGGGGTTTCCCCGGCGTGATGCCGGCCAAAAGACAGTTCGCAGGCGAACAGGGAAGCAAGGTTTATTGAGCTATCGGATAGGCTGAACGTTTCGCGCAAATGAATGCCCGGTGTCAGTGGTGTGGGACGGCTGGCGGCGAACAGAAAATAGTCCCCGGCCAATAACAGACAGCCCTGACGCGATGGCTCATCCATCGCTTGCAACCATTGGCCACGACAAGCGCCGAGGGAGTCAGGCAAGCGTTCCCATATTTCGTAGTAACTTTCGTCCAGAGCGGTTTCGATCAGGCGCTCACTGGTTTCAAAGTGCATGCGGCCAATGTCTTCAGCGCCACTAGCCGGCTGATAATCCATTTTGCGATGCCATTGGCAAATGTCGGCGTCTATCTGGGTTACCCCGGCAAAACCTTTCTGTTCACACAACGCCCGATGTTGAGAGTGGCTGAGTTCTTCGAGCGCCAGACTTGGGAGCGGGTAGGGGGGGATTCGCAGGTCGGCAAACAGTCGCGGTGTCTGTAGCCAATGCACGACCGTTTCGCTGTCCGAAAGCCCCGAGCGGTGCTGGATCAAACGCCGCTTCCATACGCCAAGATAACATTGTGCAACCTGATGCATTGATACTCCCTGTGTTACGCGTCGCGTTTGGGCAGACGCCTTTAAAAAGCCCCTGAGAGCGACAATGTTTTCATCGACTCAGTGGTGTCTCCCTCACTTCGACCATGACGTCGACCAACGATCGAGTAATCCGAAGAACCACTGATGCATACGGGCGTAATAGGCTTCATCCGAAATTGAGGGCATAGGCAGTGGCGACTCGGCAGCAAAACGGCGGTTGAGTGCATTCACAATTTGCGGCGTCCATTCCGGGTGAAACTGCAGTCCAATCATCCCATCGCTGACAGAGTAAGCCTGGTTCTCCCAGTCTGATCCCCTGGCCAGATGCCTGGCCCCAACCGGCAGCGCAAAACCGCGTTCGTGCCACTGCAGCACCTGCATGTTTTGCCCGCCATCCTCACCATCCCCAATGAACTCTACCTCGCACCATCCCCCCTCAGGGTGGTCGATGGGGGCAACCTGCGCGCCAAGCCGATCAGCGAGCAGTTGCCCGCCCAGGCAGATACCGAGCACCGGCTTAGCCTTGCGCAGCAAGCTGCCAAGCCAGACCTTTTCCTGCTCCAGCCAAGGTGGGCAATCCGCCCCTACCACATTGAAGGGGCCTCCCAACAACACGTAGGCATCGTAGTCTTCGTGCGTCGGCAACTGCCCTAGGTCACCGCGAAACAGTTCGATGGCGACATCACGACGCAGAGCCCATTCGGCCAGGGCGCCAGGGCCTTCTTCTGCCAGGTGCTGAATGCAAGCGATCTTCTTCATGCGGCGTCCCCGAAAATAGCCAATACGAACTCCAAAGCGTGCATGGAAAACTCCTTACCGCAGGTCGGGACAAAGTGGATTATGCGTATCAAACCCAGCATCGCCTCTCCTTGCCGAGGCGAAAAACGTTCGCTATTCTCCGCGATCAAACTTGCTTTTCAATCCACGAATATTCATCAATCATTGAGTAAATGGAAACATTCGATCTAGCGACCCTGCGCCAATTCCTGGCCCTTGCGCGCCACCAAAATCTGTCCGATGCCGCTTGGGAACTGCACTTGAGCCCGAGTGCTCTGTCCAAGGGGCTGAAGAGACTGGAGCAAGCCTTGCAGACCACGCTGTTCGACCGCCAAGGGCGCAATCTGCGCTTGAATGCCGACGGCGCGCGCTTGCTTGATCGGGCTGCGGCGCTGATGGCCAGTGCCGACCAGATGCGCAGTGAGTTTCTAGGGACTCGCGGTAGTTTCCACTGCCGGATCTCCGGGCCGGCGCTGTTGCAGCTGAATTGGGGGCGGCGGATAGCCAGTTTGATCGGCGAACGTTTTCCCGGCGCTCAAGTGGCTTTCGGCAACGAGAAGGAAGACGAAGCGCTCAGTGCCTTGGCCCGCGGTGAGGCGGATCTGGCACTGGTAACCACGGCAGCCCTAGGGGCGCTCGACCCGCGCCATCGTGCACTGAACATCGGACTAACCCGCTTTGAAGTGGCTGTCGGCGCAAACCATCCGCTCGCCCTCTCAGCCAGCGGCCCGCGCGCCACGGTGACCGAGGTTCTGAAATACCCCTTCGTGGTACCTGCACAGCCGCCGTTTCGCGGACTGCAAGGTGGGCCGGCCACCGACGGTTGGCGTGACGATCAGCAACCGCGCATCATCCGCTACCGCAGCGATGACCTTCTTTTGGTCGACGGCCTTGTGCGTGCGGGTTTGGCTCTGGCTTACCTACCGGACTATGCGCTGGCCGAACTTCAGCTGTTGCGACTCGATCTGACTGACAACCCGTTCTCCTGCACCCAACAGGTGGTGCTGGTTTATCGCCCCGGCACCGCCAGCGGTTGGCTCAATTATGTGGTTGAGGCTATGAAGTCCGAGGCGGGTACCTAGTCCCGTACGAATCGCTGCGCCATCACCCGCAACAAACGATCATCCTCTCCCGCGGCGCCAATCACCTGCAGCCCCACCGGCATCCCCCTTACCAGCCCCACCGGCAGGCTGATCGCAGGCAGCCCGGTGAGATTCCAGGCACTGGTATGGCTGAGCAACGCGGCGCGCACATCGATGTCCTGCTCACCAACCCGGACCTCGCGCGCATCGACCGCTGGCGCGGTAATCGGCACGCTGGGCGAGACAAGAAAGTCATAGCACTCGAACAAGCGAGCCATCGCCACCTTGAACCGTGCTTGGCTGGCTTGTGCGCGGATGTATTGCCAGCCCCTGACTTCACGCGACAATTCGAGGCGCTCGCGCACCTCCTGCTCGAACGTGTGCGGTGCATCCTGCATGCGCTCGGCATGCACATCGAAGGCCTCGGCGCGTTGCAGCACCAGCAAGGTGTCTTTCATTCCGGCCGCCAGTGGTTCCAGTTCAGCAGTATCCTTTAGCGCCTCGCCAAACAGCTGCTGCGCCGCCTGGTATGCCTGTCGATCCAGCTCGGCGTCGACCGGGCCGAAGCTGCCGGTGGTGATCCAGCCAACCCGCAACGGTCGAGGGGTGGCCTCCGGCGCACAAGCTCGCCCAGCCACCACTTCGAACAGTAGTCGTGCATCCTCGACGTGGTTGGCGATCGGGCCCACATGGTCGAGGCTCGACGCCAGCGGGAACACCCCTTCCAGCGGCACACTGGCAAACGATGGCTTGAAGCCGACCACTCCGCACAACGCCGCCGGAATACGGATCGATCCGCCGGTGTCGGTGCCCAGCGCCAGCGGCACCATGCCGCTGGCCACCGCAGCGGCGCTGCCAGCGCTGGAGCCGCCAGTGATGCAACTGGCATCCCAGGGGTTACGTGCCGCGCCTTGCAGCGAGCGGTCGCCGGTCGGGCCGTAGGCGAATTCGTGGGTCAAGGTCTTGCCGACAATCACCGCACCGGCCTCGCGTAGACGTTGCACGCACAGCGCATCGCGGCTCGGCTTGAAGCCTGCGAAATGAGCAGAGCCGTAGGTGGTGACATAGTCGAACGTGTCAATATTGTCTTTGATCGCCACCGGTATGCCGTGCAGCGGGCCCAGGTCCAGGCCCTGGGCGAACAGCTCGTCGGCCTTGCGCGCCTGGGCCAGCGCCACGGGTGCATCGACATGAACGAAGGCGTTCAAGGTCGGATTCAGGCGCTCGATGCTGTCCAGGGCTGCTTGGGTCAGCTCGACGCTCGTCAGGCTGCCCGTGCGCAGGCGCTCGGCCAGCGCGATGACTGATTGACCAAAAAAAGATCCAACGTGAGTAGGTTCCGCCAGGCTCATACAAACAACTCCATCAAACTGCTGCGGATAAAGGGGAAGGGCTGGATTGCCGACTGCCGGGACGCACCATCAGCATCGCGCTCATGCCCAGTGCAGTGGCTACCGCCGCTGCCACGAACATCGACGAGTAGCCATAGCGCACGGTCAGGTAGCCGGTCAGCATTGGCGCGATGAACGAAGCGGTGTTGGCGATGAAATGGGTCATGCCGCTGTAGGCACCGACCCGGTTGGACGGCGCGGTGTCGATCACCACGGCCCAGTAAACCGAGTTGGGCAGCGCGTTGAGGGCGTTGGCCAGGGTCATCAGGGCAATCACACCCCATACGGTCTGGGCCTGCGATACCAGTATGAAACAGAGCGTGGTCAACAGCAGGCAGGTCGCGGCCAGCCAGCTGCGTGCCACCTTCAGGTTGCCGGTGCGGCGCAAAAGCAGGTCGGAGATCTTGCCGCCCAGTAGCACGGTGAAGCAGGCGCCGGTCCACGGAATCATGCCCATGTACCACAGCGACGACAGGTTGTAGTGGAACTCGTCCTGCAGGTATTTGGGGGTCCAGGTCAGCAGCAGGAACGTCACGTACACGAACGAGAAGTAACCGACCGCATTGAGTAACAGATCCTTGTTCTTGAAGAAATGCCATACCGGCGCAACGCTGGTGGTCGGGGTTGAAGCATTGGCTGCAGAGGCGCGTTCCCGTCGCAGGAAATCGAGTTCGGCCTTGGACACTCGCGGGTTCTCATCGGGGGTGTTGGTGAAGCGCGTCATGAAGAAAATCAGCAGCGCCAGACTGACCACGCCCAGCACCACGAACATGCTGCGCCAGCCGCCAGTCAGGGTTTGCAGACCTACCGCTACCGGGGCGGTGAGCAGCGCGCCCAGTGGTGTGCTGAGCAGTCCAACCGAGACTACGAAGCCGCGCTCCTTGGGCGTGGCCCAGTTGGCCACGCTCTTGTTGATCACCGAGTAGGCCGGGCCTTCGGCAAAGCCGAACAGCACGCGGATAGTGGCGAAACTGGCCATGGCCGAGCCTCCCATGAATGCCAGCCCGAGGTCACCGGCAAACGCGGTGGCGATCTCGAAAATCGACCAGGTGGCACCCGCAATCAGCCAGATGCGCTTGGCGCCAAAGTGGTCGGCCAGGATGCCGCCCGTCAACGCCCCGAGGATGTAGCCGTAACCGAAATAACCCAGGACCTTGCCCCAGTCGGCCTTGTCGAAACCGTACTCCGGGAGAATGCTCGCCGAGGCATAGGCAATCGCGCCGCGGTCAATGTAGTTGAGCAGTGCCATCAGCATGATCAGGAAGAAAATCTGGTAGCGGAAAGACGGAATAGCTGCGCTCTTCATAGGGATCTGACTCTTCAAAATGATGGCAGAAGTCAAAAAGTCGGCCGCGTCCGGCGTATTTTTATTGTGTTACCCAAACGTTTGGGTTGCCGAAATGTAGATACAGGAATAGCTTTAGTCAATCGTTTGGGTAAAGGTTTTTTTTCCGGGAAGGAGGCCTGATTGAGGTAGAATCGCGCGCTGAATAATGCACGGTTGGAAGACTCTCAAACATGCCGAATCAATCTCGTCCCGCCACCCTGAAGTCCATGGCGACTGCACTCGGGTTGCACGTCTCCACGGTGTCGCGGGTGCTCAATGGCGACCCGACCGGGGTCGAGCGAGCGGCGTCGGCTGAGGTGGTGGAGCGTATTCGTGCGCTGGCCAAGGAGCTGGATTATCGGCCGAACACGCAGGCATCCAACCTGAAATTGCGCAAAAGCCAGGAGATCTGCGTACTCATGCCACGCCTCACCGACCTGGTGATGGCGACCATTTATGACAGCATCGACAGCGCGGCGGAGGAGGCCGGCTACCTCACGTTCGTCTCCAATACCGACGACCTGCAGCCGCGCCAACTGGCACGTGCCGAGCACGCCTTGCGCCGCTCAGTGGCCGGGCTGATCGTGGGCGACTCGCACGTGGGTGAAAACCAGCCCTTACTCGATCTGCTCGCACGCAAGCACATTCCCTACGTGCTGGTCAGCCGGCAGATTGCAGGGCACCTCTCGGCGGCCAGCGACGACGAATTGGGCGGCTGGTTGGCGGCCGAACATTTGTATCAGCTGGGTTGTCGCGATGTGGCGATCCTGGCGGGTGAACGGCATGCGTCCACCGGGGCTGATCGTACCCGCGGATTCATCCGCTATTACCGTGAACAAGGCGTCGCCCTGCGCCCGGAGTGGATCCTCAATGGTCCTTTTGACAGCCACACCGGACACCGACAAGGCGAGTATCTGCTGGGGCTCAACCCACGCCCTCAGGCGTTTTTCGCGGTCAACGACTTCCTTGCCATTGGCCTGATGGGCGCCGCCCGCGACAAAGGGTTGCAGCCGGGCAAGGACATTGCCGTCGTCGGCTTCAACGACATCCCGCTAGCCAATGAACTCATCGTTCCACTGACCAGCGTGCGCCTGCAGATGGCACAGATGGGGCGGCATGCGGTGGAGTTGCTGCTCAAACGCATCAAGGGAGAGGCCGCAGAGTCGATCATCCTTGCGCCGCAGTTGCAGGTGCGGGCGAGTTCCTCGCTGTTGCGCCGCGATAATTGAGTCGGAGTTAGTCAAATCAAGTGGTCAGGCGCTGACCGATTTCGCCCCAAAAATGTCGATCAACTCTGTCAAGAAGCTGCTCACCAGCTCACCAGCTCACCAGCTCACTCTGGCGAGTCGAGTGTCGAACCGCTGCATGAAAGACAACCTCATAGCGCAACTGCTCAGGGTTAAGTGAGTGCAACTGCCCTAATGCTTCATGCTTGGCACCGTAAAACTGCGGCAGAAAACCCAAGTGTTGGCCCGACAGGATGAGCAAAGCGGCCCCGTCCATACTGTCGGTAAGTGCCGTCAAACGTTCAATGGACGTAGGAGTCGACTGAGACGGCGACCGAACTGGCCGGGCACATTCGAGACGTCAGCAAGGTACTGGACGTGATCCGCAGCATTGCCGAACAGACCAACCTGTTGGCGCTCAACGCTGCCATCGAAGCCCCCGTGCTGGCGAACAGGGGCGTGGGTTTGCGGTGGTGGCCGATGAAGTGCACGCGCTCGCCCACCGCACCCAAGCCTCGACCGTAGAAATCGAAGGCATGATCAGTACCGTGCAATCGGGCGCTAATGGGGCCGTCACTGCCATGGGCAAGAGCCTGTCGCTGGCCACCAACACCCAGGAACTGGCCCAGGTCGCCCGTGAGGTGGACCGTAACTTGCTGAACATCCAGGACCTCTCGACCCAGACCGCTGCGGATGCCAACCAGACCAGCGCTTCGAGCCAGGAACTGTCGCGGCTGGCCGTCTCCTTCAATGCCCTGGTAGCGCAGTTCAAGCTTTAAGGTCCTGAGGACGGCTTCACGTCGGCCACCGGTCCATGGTCATTCCGCCTGGCTTCTACCAGGCATGTCAATGCCGTGCTGATGCACCCGGCGATACAGAGTTGCCCGGGAAATGCCCAAAGCCTTGGCGGCGGCGGTGGGTTTCCAGCGGTGACGCACCAGGGCATCGAGCAGTGTCTGGCGTTCCGGGCTCGCGCAGCAATCAACGGTGGCGCCGGCGCTTGGGCCATTAAGCCGGTGGCCTTGCAGTTGTTCGGGCAAATGGCTGACCTGAATCAGGTTTGTATCGCACACCGCGCAGGCATAACGCAGCACGTGGCGTAACTGGCGAACGTTACCTGGCCAGCGGTAGCCAAGCAGGCATTCCAGCGCCGCGCCTCCCAGTTGCATGGATTCTGCGCAAAGCGTCGATTCCTCATCGAGAATCCGGTTGATCAGCGCCAGGCGGTCACTGCGTTCGCGTAGCGGCGGTAACTGGAAGCGGGCTCCACTCAAACGAAAGTACAGGTCCTCGCGAAACTCGCCCGCAGCGACCAGTGCTTCCAGATCGCGGTGACTTGCGCAGATGACCTGAAGGTCGATCGCTTTGCGCCGTGAAGCGCCCAGTGGCGCCACTTCACCTTCGGCCAGAACCCGCAGCAGGCGGGTTTGCAAGGGCAGGGGCATGTCGCCGATTTCATCGAGAAACAGCGTGCCGCCGTCGGCTTGCTCCAGCAGACCTTGCATGCCCTTGCTCGAGGCGCCCGTGAAGGCACCGGCGACATAGCCAAATAATTCGCTTTCGATCAGGTTCTCCGGGATCGCCGCGCAGTTCACTGCAACGAACGGACGCTCACGGCGCTGGCTGGCCTGATGTAACTGACGGGCGAAGACTTCTTTGCCGGAGCCGGTCTCGCCCTGGATCAGCACCGGCAGGTTGCGGTCTTTGACCCGCACTGCAAGGCGCAGGCTTTCTTCCAGTCGCGGATCGAGCTCGGCGGGTGTCAATACCGGGCGCGATGGGTTGCGTTTCACCCGACGTGGCCCGCGGAGGCGCCCGTGCAGCGCAGGGTGACCACCTTGGCCGTGAAGCACGCAGAGCGATTCGTCGCTGGCCCGATGCAACAACTGCTGATCGAACACCTGGCCGATGTGTTCCGGCAGTTGGCCAAAGCTTTGCAGCAGCAATTGCCGCGCCGCTGGGTTGAGTGCCTGCAAACGGCCGTCATCATCCCAGGCGAGCAAGTAATCGGGTTGGCTGTCGACATAGCCCGGGCTGTTGTGGGCGCGCAGCACCCAGTAACCCTGGGCACTGTTCATGAAAAACGCCTGTTCGATTTCCCGTGCGCTCTGCACCACCATCTGCCGGATTAAATGTTGGGAACGGCGGTCGTCCGGGGAACTCACCGCGGACACGTCGAGCACTCCGAGCAATTCGCCGCGCGGGTCGAAGACCGGCGCGGCCGAGCAGGTAAGGCCGATGAACGCGGCGCGAAAGTGATCGCGTTTGTGCACCGTGATCGGTGTTCTCGCTGTCAGCACCGCAGCCACGCCACAGGTGCCTTCTTCGCCTTCTGACCAGCAGGTGCCCAAGTACAGACCGGCTTTACGGCAGTCATTGCGGATGGAGGTTTCCACGCGATAGTCGATGGTCTGACCCTGGGCATCGGTGAGCAGCACGCAGTAGTTAGCGTCACGCACGCGACCGTGGAGGCGGGCGACTTCTTCGCTGGCAATGCGCAGGAACAACTCGGAGCGCTCGCGGCACTCCTGCAACACGTTCTGCGAAAGGATCCGTGGCCCTTGCAATGAGCCAGGGTCCAGATGGTGTTGCTCCATGGAGCGGCGCCAGGAGTCGAGTATCAAGCCCGGCACAGGCAACTGCGGCAGGTGTTCGGCATTTTTCAAAACACGGCTGACGCAATCCACATGCGCCTTCGAGTGTGCGGAAAGCATTAAGGCCTCCGGTTCTATCTTCTTTTAGTTGTGCGGCTATTAAGCGCCGTTCATTGGCCCCGGACAAGCGTCAGGTCACTCACGGCTGGTGGTGAGACGCAACGTCTCACGGTCTCGCCGCCACCTCGTGCAGCCTGACATGACGCGTCTCATTCGGGCTTGATTCCGAGCACCCTCAGGTTCTCGCTGGAGCGCTCTACGACGGGGTTTTGCAGGTGTTTTTGCAGATCTGGCACCGGCCTTGCTCTAGCTCTGGCAACCAGCCCGACTGGCAACCCAAAAATAAAAAGAGGTGCCCGATGTCCTGCCCAGCCCCTTTCCCTGTTCTGCCCGTGGTGGCGACATGAGTCGTGCGCCGCTGACTGTCGGCATCATCGCCAACCCGGCATCCGGTCGGGACGTGCGGCGCCTGACCGCCAACGCCGGGCTGTTTTCCAGCACCGACAAGGTCTCGGTGATCCAGCGCTTGCTGGCTGCGTTTGGCGCCACCGGCATCGAGCGGGTGCTGATGCCCACCGACATGACCGGCATCGCCGCCGCCGTGCTGAAAAACAGCCACGGTCGTCAGGCTCGCAGCAGTCACTGGCCGGCCCTTGAGTTCCTCGACCTGACCCTTCGCCAAAGTGTCGAGGACACCCGTCACGCGGCGCGCTGGATGGCCGAACGCGGCGTTGCCCTGATCGCGGTGCTGGGCGGCGACGGTACTCACAAGGCGGTGGCCGCCGAAGTCGGCGACATTCCGCTGCTGACCCTGTCCACCGGCACCAACAACGCCTTCCCGGAACTGCGTGAAGCCACTAGCGCCGGGTTGGCCGGCGGGCTGTTTGTCAGTGGGCGGATCCCGCCCGAGATCGCCTTGCGCCGCAACAAACGCTTGCTGGTGCGCGAGCCGAGTCGTGGCCTGTGCGAGATGGCCCTGGTGGACGTGGCGGTGTCCTCGCTGCCCTTCGTCGGCGCCCGGGCCATCAGTCGCGGAGCCGATCTGGCCGAGGTGTTTGTGACTTTCGCTGAACCGCAGTCCATTGGCATCTCGGCCCTTTGCGGCTTGTGGTTTCCCGTGTCACGTCAGGCTCCGGGCGGGGCCTGGATGCGCCTCGATGCGCAATCTCCAGAAGCACTGCTGGTGCCTTTGGCTCCCGGCCTGTTGCAAGGCTGCGGCGTACTCGCTGCCGCAAGCCTTGAACCCGGCGTCGCTCATGGTTTGTGCCTGGCCAGCGGCACCCTGGCTCTGGATGGCGAGCGCGAGATCGAATTCAACGCCCATGACCGGCCCACGGTCACCCTCGATGCCGGTGGTCCGCTGAGCATCGACGTCAACGCGACCCTGGCCTATGCCGCGCAACAACGACTTCTGGCCATCGGCCGTGAACACCCGCAACACCCTTTGAACCTTGCACCTTGAAACTTGAGCCTCAAGACACCCTGGAGAATAAAAATGTCGACACAGCTGACCGCTGATCAATTGCTGCATGCCTATCAGGTGATGCGCACCATCCGCGTCTTTGAAGAGCGCCTGCACGTGGAATTCGCCACCGGCGAGATTCCCGGTTTCGTCCATCTGTATGCCGGTGAAGAAGCTTCAGCCGCCGGCGTCATGGCCCACTTGGGTGATGACGATTGCATTGCCTCCAACCACCGTGGTCACGGCCACTGCATCGCCAAAGGTGTCGATGTGTACGGGATGATGGCCGAGATTTACGGCAAGAAAACCGGGGTCTGCCAAGGTAAGGGTGGCTCCATGCACATCGCCGATTTCGAGAAGGGCATGCTCGGTGCCAACGGCATTGTGGGGGCCGGTGCGCCGCTGATCGTAGGCGCGGCCCTGGCCGCCAAACTCAAGGGGACTGACAGCGTTGCGGTGGTGTTTTTCGGTGACGGCGGCTCCAACGAAGGGGCGGTGTTCGAAGCGATGAACATGGCCTCAGTGTGGAATCTGCCGTGCCTGTTCATTGCCGAGAACAATGGTTACGCCGAAGCCACGGCCTCCAACTGGTCGGTGGCCTGCGATCACATCGCCGACCGCGCTGCCGGTTTCGGCATGCCCGGGGTCACGGTGGACGGCTTCGACTTCTTTGCCGTTCACGAAGCCGCCGGTGCCGCCGTGGAGCGAGCCCGGGCCGGGGAGGGCCCGTCCCTGATCGAGGTCAAGCTGACTCGTTATTACGGTCACTTTGAGGGCGACGCCCAGACCTATCGGGCGCCGGACGAGGTCAAGCATTTCCGCGAGCACAACGACTGCTTGATGCAGTTTCGCGAGCGCACTCTCCGCGCCGGGCGGCTGCAGGCCAGCCAGTTGGACCAGATCGACAGCGAGGTCGACCTGCTGATCGAGAACGCCGTGCGCAAGGCCAAGTCCGACCCCAAACCGAGCGCGGCCGATCTGCTCTCTGACGTCTACGTTTCCTATCCCTGAACACGCCCCTATAACAAGAATCGAGACCTTCATCATGGCGAGAAAAATCAGTTATCAGCAGGCAATCAACGAAGCGCTGGCCCAGGAAATGCGCCGCGACCCCAGCGTGTTCATCATGGGTGAGGACGTCGCCGGCGGTGCCGGTGCCCCCGGTGAAAACGACGCCTGGGGCGGAGTGCTGGGCGTGACCAAGGGCCTCTATCATCAATTCCCTGGGCGAGTGCTGGACACGCCATTGTCGGAGTTGGGTTATGTCGGTGCTGCAGTGGGCGCCGCGACCTGTGGTGTGCGCCCGGTGTGTGAGTTGATGTTCGTCGACTTCGCCGGTTGCTGCCTGGACCAGATCCTCAATCAGGCGGCCAAGTTTCGCTACATGTTCGGTGGCAAAGCCTCCACGCCACTGGTGATCCGCACGATGGTCGGCGCCGGGTTGCGGGCCGCCGCCCAGCACTCGCAGATGCTGACCTCCTTGTGGACCCACATTCCAGGGCTGAAAGTGGTTTGCCCGTCGTCGCCTTATGACGCCAAAGGTCTGCTGATCCAGGCCATCCGCGACAATGACCCGGTGATCTTCTGTGAACACAAAATGCTCTACAGCATGCAGGGCGAAGTACCGGAAGAGCTCTATACCATCCCCTTCGGCGAAGCCAACTTCCTGCGTGATGGCAAGGACGTGACGCTGGTCTCCTATGGCCGCACCGTCAACACTGCGATGGACGCCGCCCGCAATCTGGCCGCGCGCGGCATCGACTGCGAGGTGATCGACCTGCGCACCACCAGCCCATTGGACGAAGACAGCATTCTCGAAAGCGTGGAAAAGACCGGGCGCCTGGTGGTGATCGACGAAGCCAACCCGCGCTGTTCCATGGCCACTGACATCTCGGCCCTGGTGGCGCAAAAAGCTTTCGCCTCGCTCAAGGCGCCGATCGAGATGGTGACTGCGCCGCACACGCCGGTGCCGTTCTCTGATGCCCTGGAGGACCTCTACATTCCCGACGCGGCGAAGATCGAAAGCGCCGTGCTCAAGCTGATTGAGTGGAGCAAGCGTTCATGAGCCAGATCCATACCCTGACTATGCCCAAGTGGGGCCTGTCCATGACCGAGGGCCGGGTCGATGTCTGGCTCAAGGAGGAGGGCCAGGCTATCGCCAAGGGCGACGAAGTGCTGGATGTCGAAACCGACAAAATTTCCAGCAGTGTCGAGGCACCGTTTTCCGGGGTACTTCGTCGGCAGATCGCCCGCCAGGATGAAACCCTGGCGGTGGGTGCGTTGCTCGGCATCGTGGTCGACGGCGAAGCCAGCGAGGCGGAAATCGATGCGGTGGTCGAGCAGTTTCAGGCCGCGTTCGTGCCCGGTGACGGTGCCGAGGAAGACAGCGGGCCGAAACCGCAAAAGGTCGAGCTGGACGGACGGTTGATCCGTTACTTCGAGCGCGGCGAAGGTGGGGTGCCGTTGGTACTGGTACATGGCTTTGGCGGTGACCTGAACAACTGGATGTTCAATCACGAAGCATTAGCCGCCGGCCACCGGGTGATTGCGCTGGACCTGCCGGGCCATGGCGAGTCGACCAAACAACTGGCGCGCGGAGACCTGGATGAGCTGAGCGCAGTGGTGCTGGCATTACTCGATCACCTGGACATTCCCGCAGCGCATCTGGTGGGTCACTCCATGGGCGGCGCGGTGTCGCTGAACACTGCGCGTCTGGCTCCGCAGCGGGTCCGTTCCCTGACCTTGATCGGCAGCGCCGGTCTGGGCGAGGACATCAACGGCGATTACCTGCAAGGCTTTGTCGAGGCTACCAACCGCAATGCCCTCAAGCCACAGTTGGTGCAACTGTTCTCCAACCCCGAGCTGGTCAACCGGCAGATGCTCGAAGACATGCTGAAGTACAAGCGCCTGGAAGGCGTGGACGCGGCATTGAGGATGCTGGTTTCGGGCCTGTTTACCGAGGGCCGGCAGCAGCTGGATCTGCGCCATGTGGTGCAGGAAGGCCAGCAGTCGGTGTTGCTGATCTGGGGCAGTGACGACGCAATTATTCCGGTGAACCATAGCGCCGGGCTGAAGGCCCAGGTCGAGGTCCTGCCAGGTCAGGCGCACATGGTGCAGATGGAAGCGGCCGAGCAGGTCAATCGATTGATTCTGGACTTTGTGCAACAGCACTGACGCCCCCCCTTCCTGGTGGCCTCTCGCGGGGCGCCAGGTCTATTCAGGCGTAATGAATGCTATTAAATCAAGGGCTTGCGAGCGAAAGCTGATGCAAACCCTTGTTTGTTACTGGCTTGCTGTTTTAGCCAGTGGCAGTTATTGACCCGGGCCGCCAGCCCTTGGATTAGCGCCGCGTCGATCTTCGCCAGAAGGGTTGCCGGTATCGACAAGCCTTCTCTCGACCAAGACATTTTGAAGGGCCTGGCGGGCTGCCGGATCGAGCTGATGCTCTCTTTCTTTGAGTTCAAGCAAGATAGGGCTGGACCAAGTGCGATAGGTTTTCTCAGCAATACGAATAGGTGTCATCGGTCTCCTCCTTGATCAAGGCGCGCCAACGCAGCCGGCGCCATTTCGATTCGATAGAACCCTAGTCGAGAAATCTGTTTGCCGCCAAGCTGCTTCGATTTCATCCCTCATTTTCCCAGGCGCCCGTAGCAGCCGTGCGCCGAACATAGTCGGAAAAGTCCCGCGCCGGCCGACCTGGTCCGGGATGCAGGCGGACAAACAGCTCATGGCGTTGGAACTGCAGGAGAGTCGTATTGCGGGCGGGTTGTTGGCCGATGCGATGCTTCAGGTATTCCCCGACAGCGATGCGTTGCGGGTCGAGGCCTTCAAACGCATGTCGTTGCTGGAAATCATGGCGCCAGCGGCCGGATCGAGTGAACTCGATTCCGCCGCCGATGCTGTCAGCTAAACGAAAGGCTGGCCGGTGAAACCACGAGGCAATCGTTGCCGTCCTTCCATGGCGGTGAGCCGTTCGACCCAGGCCGCGCGCCAGTCTTTGGCGGTATGCATAACTTTGGCTTTGCGTGCGGCGCGGCGTGCAGCGTTGCGCTGTTCTTTGCGCGCATCCTTGAACGCGTCGGTGTTGCGACAGCTTCTGCATTTCACCCGGGTCAGTTCGCTGGTTGAAACGAGTTTGCTGCCTTTGTGACCGCAGGCCAGATGCCCGCCGACTTTGAAGTGAGTAACCATCAGACGCCTCCTTCGTGACGTGTGATTGTTTGACCTCCAGCGTGCGGTGAACGTTCGTTATCTGTGCAATGCGGACAAAAAAAAGGCCCGCATGCGGGCGGGCCAGGGGGATTCTTCAAAGGAGTCCGGTCACTGTAGGGCGTGAGTTGTGAACACAGCGTGAAACAGGCTGCGCAGACATAAAAAAGCCCAGCGTCAGGCTGGGTTGGGGATGCCGCAGAAAGCGTTCACGCAAGGACGCACTCGGTGACGATAAGGTCGCCGTTCATGCGTCCTGAATCAGGCCGTGTCCTTGAGGATGTCCAGATCGAATCATCTGAACCGCGGCAGGGGCGGGTCGACAGGTTTGAGCGACGACAGCGTATTGCGAATCAGTGGCGTGTCCTTCTCGATGTCGTTCAGACGATCACGGATTCTGAGGGCCGTCGGGTGCCCGCCTTGATGATCGACCCAGTCGGCAATTTCCTTGCATGCCGCTGCCAGGCGAGCCTGACGGGAGTCGAGCAGGGTGAGCAGTGTGGTGATGGACTCTTTTTCGGACATGGCAAACACCTCCGTTCAAGAAACCTTTGACTGGCAGCAAAAAGCCCGCGGGGAGCGAGCTGTCTGCCGATGGGGTCGCTAATCCTTCAGCCGTTCTTCAGTATAGACCCGTGAAAGGCAGGTAGCATCAGCCTTGTCGGGCCGTCACTTGCGACCTGGCATTCAGCTGCCGGCATTCGCGCCGGGCGTCTTCTTCACGATCGAAACCGTCCCCGATGAAGCCGCGGGTTCGAGTATCGGCGATGCGATACCAGACAGCGGCGTCAGGTGGTGGATGATCGGTTTCTCCGGCTCGGCGACCATGGATAATGATCTTGTTGCATCGCTTCACAACGAAAATGTCTTCCATGGCGTCACCGCAGCTAATTCAGGTTCACAACAACTATAGAAGCCATTTGCGATCGTGCAAAAAATAGACAGGTCAGTTCGTCGCTTCAACGGTTGCAATCATCTTCTCCAAAAACACCGCCAGCCCGACTTCCTCCGCCCTGAGCCCTTTGCGTGCTCGAGGTTTGGGCAGCTCAGCCAACGTACCCAAAAGAAAACCATCGAGCACCGCCGGGTGGATGTAGCACTTGCGGCAGACGGCCGGGGTGTTGCCCAGTTGTTTGGCGACGTTCTTGACCATCTCCACCACATGCCGCTTGGCATCCGACTCGGGCTCCCATTGCAGTTCCCGTAACACCGCCAACGCCAACGCGCTGCCGGCCCAGGTTCGGTAGTCCTTTGCGGTGAAGTCGGCACCGGTGAGCGTTTGCAGGTAGGCGTTGACGTCGGAGGAGCTGACGGTGTGTCGCTCACCGTTTTCATCCAGGTACTGAAACAGGTTTTGCCCGGGAATTTCCAGGCAACGTTTGATGATCCGCGCCAGGCGTCGGTCTTTCACTGTGATCTGGTGCTCGACGCCGCTTTTGCCACGGAACTGGAACTGGATCGCGGTGCCGTTGACCTCGACGTGACGGTTGCGCAGGGTGGTCAGACCGTAGGAGCGGTTGTCCCGAGCGTACTGGGTGTTGCCGACCCGAATCAGCGTCGCATCAAGCAAGGTGATGACCGTGGCCATGACCTTGTCGCGACTGAAACCGGGAGCCGCCAACAGCGTTTCAAGCTGTTGGCGCAGTTTCGGCAAGGCCAGGCCGAAGTCCCGCAAACGTGAGTACTTATCGGCATCACGCACCTCTCGCCAGCGCGGGTGATAACGGTATTGCTTTCGACCTCGGGCATCACGACCGGTGGCTTGCAGATGGCCGCACGGGTCGGCGCAAATCCACACATCGGTGTAGGCCGGCGGTACGGCGAGGGCATTGATGCGTTTGATCTCGTCTTGATCGGTGATGCGCTGACCCGCAGGGTCGTAGTAGCAGAACTTGCCGCGCAGTTTCTTGCGGGTGATGCCGGGCTGGGTGTCATCGACGTAATGCAGGTCGGATGGCAGCACATCGGGCAGCGCGGTATCGGGCATGGCGGTAGTCCTTGGCGGTGGATCAGGGGCCGTTACAGCCATTGACCGCACGCTGTTGCAGTGGTGCCAGCGGATTTACGCCAGCACCGCCACCGCCTTGATCTGCGCCCAGAGTTGCTGGCTGGGGTGCACGCCCAATTGGTCCCGGGAGTAGCGGGTGATCCGCGCCAGCAGCGGCGTGCCGCCAGCGTCCAGACGGATCAGCACGTGGGCGGCGTTGTCGGCGCCCAACTCACTGATCACGGTGACCGGCAGGCGATTGAGGATGCTGCTTTGCTCGACGCTTTGCAGGCTCAGGCTGACATCCCGCGCCTGAACCTTGCAGCGCAGCGCCTGACCCGGGGTCATCGGTGAGTGAGCCACGCGAATGTTCAGGGTCGTGTTCGGCAGTTGCAGGGTCAGCAACTGATAGTCGGGGTCATAGGCACTGACATGCCCCTCGATCACCACGCCGGCGTCGTCGCCCAGCGCCAGGGGCAGGTCGAGACGGGCCAGCGTTTCGCCAATAGCGCCGCTGGCCAGCGCCTTGCCATTGCTGAGCAGAACGAGGTGATCAGCCAACCGCGCAACTTCATCCTGTGAATGGCTGACGTACAGCACCGGGATGTCCAGCTCATCATGCAGTCGTTGCAGGTAAGGCAGGATTTCGTTTTTGCGCTGACTATCCAATGCCGCCAGCGGCTCGTCCATCAGCAACAGTTTCGGGCTGGTGAGCAAGGCGCGGGCGATGCCGACCCGCTGCCGTTCTCCGCCGGAAAGGTGCTGCGGATGGCGATCCAGCAAATGGCCGATCCCGAGCAGTTCGGTCGCTTGAGCCATGTCGACCCGTCGCTGTGGGCGAGGAATGCGCTTGAGGCCGAACTCCAGATTGGCCAGCACCGACAGATGGGGAAACAGACTGGCTTCCTGGAAGACGTAACCCAGCGCACGTTTGTGTGGCGGCACGAAAATCTTCTTGTCGCTGTCCTGCCAGATTTCATCGTTGACTTGAATGAAACCCTGCTCGGCCTTCTCCAGGCCAGCAATGCAGCGCAGGCAGGTGGTCTTGCCCGAACCGGAATGGCCGTAAAGTGCCGTGACGCCGCGGCCGGGCAATTGCAGATCCACCTCCAGGGCGAACCCTGAATACTTCAGTTTCAGACGCGTATGAATCATCGATCAGCTCCAGCCCGCTTTGGTTTTACGGCTGGAGTAAAGCGCCAGCAACACCATAAAGGAGAACACCAGCATCGCCCCGGCCAGCCAATGGGCTTGGGCGTATTCCATGGCTTCGACGTGATCGTAGATCTGCACCGAGACCACGCGGGTTTTATCGGGAATGTTGCCGCCGATCATCAGCACCACGCCGAATTCACCCACGGTGTGGGCGAAACCGAGAATAGCCGCAGTGATGAACCCGGGGCGGGCCAGCGGCAGGATCACGCTGAAAAACGTGTCCCAGGGATTGGCGCGCAAGGTCGCGGCCACCTCCAATGGGCGAGTGCCGATGGCGGAAAAAGCATTTTGCAGTGGCTGGACCACGAACGGCATCGAGTAGAGCACCGAGCCGATCACCAGCCCTGCAAAACTGAACGTGAGGGTGCCGAGCCCCAGGGATTGGGTGAAGTGGCCGACAAACCCGTTAGGGCCAAGCGCCAGCAACAGATAAAAGCCAATCACCGTTGGCGGCAGTACCAGGGGCAGGGCGACGATCGCCCCGACCGGGCCGCGCAACCATGAGCGGGTGCGCGACAGCCATAACGCAATCGGAGTGCCGATGACCAGCAGGATAACTGTCGTCAGCGACGCCAGTTTCAGGGTCAGCCAGATGGCGGAAAAGTCAGCACTCGATAGCGTCATTTAGAGTTGGTAACCGTAGGATTTGATGACAGCGGCGGCTTTCGGACCTTTGAGGTAGTCAACCAGCGCCTTGGCAGCCGGGTTGTCCTTGCCCTTGTTGAGGATCACCGCGTCTTGTTTGATCGGGTCGTGCATGTCGGCTGGAACGATCCAGGCCGAACCGCCGGTGACTTTGCCGTCTTTGTAGATCTGCGACAAGGCCACAAAACCAAGTTCGGCGTTGCCGGTGGACACGAACTGGTAGGCCTGGGTGATGTTCTGGCCTTCAACGATCTTGGTTTTGACCTTGTCGGTCAGGCCCAGCCTGGCCAGCACCTGAGTGGCGGCCAGACCATAAGGCGCGGCTTTCGGGTTGGCGATGGACAGGTGCTGATACTGGTTGTCGCTCAACACTTTGCCCTTGGCATCGACGTAACCTTCCTTGGCCGACCACAGCGCCAGGGTGCCGATGGCGTAGGTGAAACGCGAGCCTTTGACGGTGTCGCCTTCGGTTTCGAGTTTTTGCGGGGTGGTGTCATCCGCCGAGAGGAGCACTTCGAACGGTGCGCCGTTCTTGATCTGGGTGTAGAACTGGCCGGTTGCCCCATAAGCTGCGACCAGTTTATGCCCGGTGTCTTTTTCGAAATCGGCGGCGATCGCTTGAATCGGCGCAGTGAAGTTGGCGGCGACGGCAACCTGGACTTCATCCGCCTGGGCGGACCCGAAAGCGAACCCTGCGATCAGGGTTGCCAGGCAGGTGGGGGCAAAACATGAGGCACGAATGGTCATGAAACGGCTCCGTTGTAGGCAAGTGCAGCGAGAGGGGGTAAACGCTATATAGCGGAATATATAGCGAAATGCCTGCAAACGGAACTTTGTAAGAGCGAGAGACGTTCAGTTGTGACGAGGGGCTTACTTGTGGCGAGGGGGCTTGTCGGAACGCCGCATCGCCCCGTTGGGTCGCGCAGCGGCCCCAAAAGCTTTGCGACTGCTTCGCAGCCGAACGGGAGCAAG